>NZ_VSRV01000005.1 GCF_008122525.1 Marinomonas sp. IMCC 4694 | reverse complement strand
TTGGCAAGCAATATGGCTAGATCGACTGCTCATGCAAAGGTCTCTTCTTGTAACAATTTTCATTAAAATCAAAGCATTAAGATCATGATATTAAATGAAAAAATCTGATAAAATCTGATAAAAAGTAACATTTACTGATTAATGATGATAACCACTAACGACTACTGATAATCAATGATAGTCGCTATCGTATTTCGTATAAACATGGCTTAATATTAAATTAGTTTGAGTGTAAAACACATTAAACAATTAAAATGTATTAACTATTTGTCACAACAGAAATTTTAAAAAAGCACTAAGGAATTCTTATGTTTAGTAAATTAACACCAATCAACAAAGAGCAACACGCAAATCTAAAAGTAAAACCGATTGAAAGTTTCGAGTTTGCCAGCAAGTTCCACATTGCATCCATCATGGTTCATGAATTTGTGCGCGCAGCTTCTGTGTACCCTATTGTTTTCTTAGAAGATAAAGCTCAAGACGAATTCCGCCCAGTGACTTTGCTTAGCCTAGACGCAGGTGAAAACTTGTTTGTTGGTGAAGACGGCAAATGGCAAGCATCCTATGTACCGGCCATTATTCGTCGCTACCCTTTTGCTCTAGCAAAAAATCCTGATCAGGATACTTTCACTGTATGTGTGGATGAAGACAGCGATTACGTTAGCACAGAAGATGGCCAACCTTTGTTCAATGAAAAAGGGGAACCAACTGAAGTAATCGAAAATGTAAAACGCTACCTTGGCGAACTTCAGCAAATGGAAGCCTTCACAAAAGCATTTTGCCATTTCCTAGCGGAAAACAACCTATTTACGCCTCTAAACATGCGCGTGCGTGCGGCAGATCAAATTAAAAACGTAACCGGTTGTTATGTGATTAACGAGGAACGCCTAAACAATCTTTCTGACAAGAAATTCCTTGAAATCAAAGAGAAACGTTATTTGGCGCCATTGTATTCACACCTAACCTCTCTTTCACAAATTGAGCGCCTCGCTCTTCTTAAGCAAGGCGTAAGCGGCATTGAAAGCCCCGCCATTGCAGACGACGCAGAAACCAATTTGCAATAGGCTTCTCAAAGTAGCACTGTAATTTAAAATAAGGTGAGGCAACCGTACCTCATCTTATTGACAATTAATCAGACCCGTTTTTATAGATAGATTAGTTATTTAGAACAGCAAAAAAGCGCTTTTTTTATAAGGCGTTTTTTTTATGTTTTTTTGTGGGTATTCAATAGTTAAATAAATCACAAACCCATAAAGTAAACCCACCTTTGGCATAGTGTGTAATTGCTGACTACCTAGACGCGGAGATCACCAGCATGAGCAGCTGATTGAAAATCTGTTTAGCCACCGAAGGCATAGCTTTTCAATATAACAAAGAAAACCTACTCAACCCGCTTTTATCGTTAAATAAAAAAATACCGTGGGTTTATAGAGGTTCTATTGTGGTGATTTTGGCGTAGGCCGATGCCCAACGCCGGATAACACACCCTGCCTAGACTCATCCGGTCTACGGGTTGGATTGGGGTGCTAATGCCAGCCAGTTGGTGATTGAGTTTGATTTATCTGCTGTGCAGGCGTTGTTTATCACTCATGTCCACATCGACCATGTGGGGCATCTACTTTACCTACTGGCAACGGGATTCACAAGGCCAATTTATTGTTCTGAACCCAGTGCCGCGCTTTTACCCTTGGCCATTGAAGACGCATAAAAGTCGGGCTGACGCGCAACGCCAGTATCATCGAAACCTGTTTAGAGCGATTGGCGTCCCAGTGAATCCCCATTAAATACGGCCAATGGGCAGAGATTCCTCTAACGAACACAACAAATAAAATCGACAACAAAACAGGTAAAACGCAGGTACAACTCAAGCTGTATCAAGCCGGTCACATATCAGGATCGACTTATGGTATTTTCAGAGTCAAGACTCCCACCATTTGCCAAACCAAACGCTTGACTGTACTGACCTAGGTTTTGCTGTTCCCGCATTAGGTTGATCAGCGGTTTAAAGACCTCATCCAGTCGGATGATCCAATTGGCCATATTAATGCGGCCAACCTCATGATCAAGACGCGCTGCCCAAGCTTGATTTAATGCGGCTTTATTTTAATGACTTCATGAGTACTGATAATGGAACACAATGTGATTGCAGTTAAATGTGAAAACTAGAGGCTGATATCTTGAAAGCTCGTCGGCTTTAGCCTTGAGCAGTTCAGGTGTGTTGGTTTTATTAGTCGCGCATTTATGTCGAGAAGGTTAGGTTGTGGTTGGTTCATCTTTCTTCGTGAAGGCGAAGCGTATTAGAACGATGGCAACGCCAAGCATGCCGCCGAGTAAGACGGCGAGGACACAGATTAGGGCACGTTTGGGGCCGGCTTTTTCTTCTGGTACAACGGCTGGGTCGATGATTTTAAAGGCAAACTCTTCTTGCACTTGGGCAAGCATGAGAGTTTTCGTTTGCTCTTCGATAAGTTGATAGAAAACAGATTGCATGTCTGAAATGCTGGTTTTTTCAATTTGTCCTTCTAAATATCCGATGTTACGTCGGGTATCGTCTAGTGATTCTTGCTTCATGTATGCGTTTAAGTCGATGACCAACCAATCGACCCATTGTTTTGCAATGGTAGGGGAGAGATGAGTAATTGCCAAGGTCACTAACCCACTGTTTTTGTCCTCTGAAATAGTCACCATACTTTTAAATACTT
>NZ_VSRV01000004.1 GCF_008122525.1 Marinomonas sp. IMCC 4694 | reverse complement strand
CTTTGTAAGCTTGCCAGTCACTTGGTTCGGCTGTTTTGCCTGGCTTCACTTCCTGCACCCACTTCAAACTTTGTGTGTCGTAGACTTTTTCATTAATCAGGAGCGTGTCCGTTGCTTCGTTCCATTTAGTACCCGCCATGAGTGGTACGAGTAGGTCATGCTTGGTAATAAAGGTATTTAGAAATTGGCGTGATTGTAATATGGCTAATGCAGTAGCTTTGCCGTCTGTCCCACCGCCGCCTAAGTTGATACCCGCTAATGAAGCAAGGCCGCCGAATTGCGAGGCCATGGCAGCTAAACCACCCGATTTGCTGTCGTTAGCTGAGGCCAAGATGGCTTCGGCTTTGTAGGTGTTGGGCTGAGATAAGGCGTATAAAACACCCCCTACTGACAACAAAGTTGTCAGCAATAAGATGGTCCACTTGCCTTTCCAGAGCGCAATAAAAAGTTCTTTTAAGTCTATTTCGTCGTCTTGTTGTTGGTAATGTGGTGACGCTAGTTGGTAGTTCTCGTTCATTGGTAGTTCTCATTCATTGTCATTTTTCGCTTTTTTTCTCGGCATGGGTCATATTAACAGAGCGATCTGTGCTGATGGTGTCATCAGTTTTTAATCGCACTCCAGGCTACGCCCATTTGATAGAGTATCTGGGTTGCTGTCGATAAAGTACTTAGGCCATCGAGGTAGTCGGTATTAATCGGGACGATGATAGTGTCTCCGGGCTCAAGGGGCTGATAATTACGACTAAACCAAAAGGAATTATTAGGGAGCTCTACAGAGCCATTGGATTTAACAATATAAATACGCCCAGTGTCAGCTTGACGTTTTGTGCCACCCGCTGAAGCGATGTAATCTTCTACAGTTAGGTTTGGTTGAAAAGTATGGTTTGAAGAAAACTGCACCTCTCCCACGATGCTAACTACGGGATTTAACGCAGGTACATACAGTTTATCGTCTTTTTCTAACATGAGATTGGCGAGATTTTCGTTTGCCATAGCGGCATTAATATCGACCACCAGGCGTCCTATCGGTTGGGCATTGTCAAGCTGGTCCACTATAGCAATCGCTTGCGTTGGGTCTGTCGTGTAAGACGCTGCCGCGTTTTGTCGGCGCAGCGCCAAGCTGCTGATCTCTTGTTTTAACTGGGCATTAAGAAACCTCAGGCGCTCTGCTTCTTGGCGCTTGAGGCGCTCTCGGCTGAAAACAGCACCGTCAAGATAGGCAAATTCAGTAAATCCACCGGCACGCAAGATGACATCTTTTAAAGTCTCACCGCGTTTAAAGGTGTAAACACCGGGAAACATGAATTCACCTTGTAATTCCACCACCATGCCTTCTTGCCAGCCTGGTTGTGATTTAATGATAAGCGTGTCTTGGGCCGCTAATTTAATCGGTGCGCTTCCGTTAATAGCGTCTTGTAATGAAAAATTGATGCGATCAAGTGTCGAACGGTCACTTTGGGTCACACGGCGGGTTAGTTCAGCAGACGCCAGGTAAGCCTGCTCTGTTAAACCTCCTGCGGCCGCCAACAAAGTAGAGACCGTGGTGTTGTTAGCAAGTGGATAGACTCCTGGGAATTTGACGGCACCGGAGATTTCTATCAGCTTCGCGGTACGACCATAACCCGCTTGCTCTTTTAGGCGCTCTATAATCGGCCTTAATAAGGCCTCACGGCTGGCTTTGCGCAGCTCTGTAGCATTGGTCGTGCGCTCTGTGCCCGCAATGGCCAAAGGAGCCGGTTCACTGGTTTCGACTACGGCCCCTGTTTCTGTGTCTAGTATTTCTTGCGTGACCGGCTGCGAAGTAGAAGCAGATTGCGCCTTGCCGTTTGTATAAGAACCAAACCAGTAATCTTGGGCTAAGCCGTTATCAAAAACAAAGATTTGATCTTTTTCTTGCAATAATAAATTTGCCGGTGACGCTGGCGCCTTAAGGGCCTCTAATAAGCTGAATTGATAGACTTCAATGTCTTGATTGGCGTTTATTTCACGCACTAATAAAGCATAGTTTAAATCGGCGGTTTGTTTTAAACCGTCTTCAATCGAGCCAATCACATCGTTAATTTTCATGCCGAGCTGGAAGTTCGTTGCGCCTTGTCTGACGACTTCGCCTCGAACTGCGATAATGTTCTTTAAAGTCATAGAGGCCGTCGTTACGGTCACTTCATCGCCATTTTTTACCACAAAGGCTCGGCCTTGAGGTGTGGCTAAATCCAGTGAAGTCAGCTCAACACCCGCCTCACTGATTCTGCGCACATTGACTTTCGACAAATACGCCTGTGGTTTGGCGCCACCCGCTAACGACAGCAGCTGAGCCAATGAGGTTTGGCCATTCATTTCATAAACTGCAGGACGTGCGACTTGCCCCTCTATGGTCACTTGATTATCGCGCAACGGGATCAGCAAGGTATCGCCAGCCAATAAGCGGATGTCTTTGCGGGTGTCACCCTTGATCAGTAAATCGTAGAGATCAAAAACAGAGACGACCTCACCTTTACGCATAAGTTTAATATGGCGCAAGCTACCGCTTTGTTTTACGCCGCCACTGGCGATGAGGGCCTGAGTGATGGTGGTGAGACCATTCACGTTGTAGGCACCGGGTTGCACGGCTTCACCAACAATGTAAATTTGCATGGTTCGCATGGCGCCCATAGACACTGACACGTCTACGCCGATGGTTTTTTTCTTGATGACGTTGATCAACTGCTCTCTTAATTGACCAAAAGTTTGCCCCGCTACGGCCACAGGGCCAATATCAGGCAGATTGATCGCCCCTTCGCGATCGATAGTAAGCAAGAGAGTCTGGCTGGTTTTACCAAAAGTTTGCAGGCTAATAACATCTCCAGGACCCACTTGATAGTCCAAAGGAACCGGCAAGTCATCCACCACGGTGAGGCCTAAACTGTTGTTGTTAAACACATCGTAGCCAAACTGAGGAAAAGGACTAGCGGTGTGGACCGGGGGCACCGTAATGGTGGATTTTTTGGCGGTTGGTTCTAATACCGGTGCTTGGGCGGCCTCAACTACAACGTTGCTCCCTGCTCCCGTTAGCGTACTTAAATCGACGCCATATTGACGGGCTAGAGCCTCTTGTTGCGCTTTAGGTAGACTTTGGAATTGACTAATTTGAGCCGCTGACGGCGTAAAGGCAAAGACATTGCCGGTTATCATCATCAATGTGGTTATCAGTATTTTGTTCATTCGCATGCTGTAGGTTCTATCGTCAATTCAAAAAAATATTTCAAGCGTTTGGGGGAATAACAGACTAAAAGCGGAACTCATAATCGACCCATATATTACGCTTATTAGTGTCACGTTCTGATGTCACAAAACCCGTTCCAAAACCTACTCTACCTGACAATGCAGGCAACCTGTAAGTTAACTTACTTGCCGTAGTACGGTCATTATCAAGCGTTGATTTTTGGTAACT
>NZ_VSRV01000003.1 GCF_008122525.1 Marinomonas sp. IMCC 4694 | reverse complement strand
CGCCAACGTCAACAGCAGCGCAGGCCACATCAGCCTAAACGCAGCGCAAGACGTGTTGCTCAACGCAATGCTTACCACTACCGGCATAACGAAAACTGTGGATGTCTTAGCAGCTCGTAATATTACGATGGTAGACGGCTCAAGCATCTCTACATTGGGTGGTGATGTCCGCCTAGATGCGGTTAACAATATTAACCTAAGTTTGATTAATGTGGGATCAGGAGATGTTGCGTTAACGTCAACCGCGGGCCAAGTGCTGGATAATCAAACATCCGTTGCAAGCACCAACGTGATCGCAAATGGATTGTCTGTTAATGCACACAACGGCATGGGCAATAGCAGCAATACGCTTGAAACCACCGTTACTACTTGGGCATTGAACTCGGACAATGGCAGCGTGTTTGTCCGCGACACAACTTCCGTAGCAACGGGTACAGTCACCGTAGACGTCAACACCATTAATAATAACGGCGTTGCGAGCAACACCCAATCAACACTAACAGGTGTGACAACAGCCGCAGGCAATATCGTATTGAATGCTAAGGATGACCTAAGTGTTGTCGCGACTGTTTCCTCAATCGGTGGCACGATCACGCTGGACGCCGAAGCAGGCGCCTTGACCATGGTAGGCAGTGCGACTGTTACAGCCACGAACAGTTCAGCACGTTTGAATGCGGCGACTAACCTAACTATTGGTAATGTTGTCGCCAAAAACGTGAGCTTGGTCGCAGATACCGGCAACATCATGAATGCGGCTGGCAGCACCATGAACGTCACGGCAACGCACCTAGATTTGAACGCCGGATCGGCTGTAGGTTCAGCGAGATCAAACGTAACGACTCAGGTTGACACCCTCAGTGCGGTCAGTGGCACCGGTGTCTTCATCACAGAAGCGGACCGCATTACTGTTAACAGCGTGACGATTGGTACCACGGGTGACTTGCAAATCACGGCAAACTCCATTGTCTTGGGTAATGTGAAAGCGGCTAATGTGTCGTTAACAGCGACTAAAGGCGACATTGCCTTTAATCAAATCAACGCCGCGACGCAAGCCACTTTAATCGCATCAGGTAAGCTTTTAGCGGTGGTCGATGATTCCGTCAACACGAACTTGATTACACCCACATTTAATGTGAGCTCAACAGGGTTCTACTTAGATATTGAGAATAGAGGGTTTGTCGAGGCTCTGGCTGAGGTGAGTGAAGATATGATCACAGTACGAGCTGATGTGATCATTGATAAGGGTATTGTTGGCGAGTCGATTCGTGTAACTAAGGATAATCGTTCTTATATTGTGACGAATAACACGCAGGAAAATACCTATTATGCGCAGTTCTATTCACAAAACCAAAATGCACAATATGCGCAGTTGGTCGATGATACGTTAACGGAAGAGCAATTTATTCAATCGCTGAATGCTCCTCGTGAAGTTAACAATCTGAATGAGGTATTTGAAGCCAATTTGCTCGAAAATAGCTTGCTAAACCGTTTACAAAGCAATGGAGATGCGACCTCTCAAGGTGAGGTAGATGACTATGTGTATATTACGCGCGGTGTCATTGGCGACACGGCGTCTAAATCGGGTGTACAAAACTCAGTTCAAACGCAAACGAAAACACAAGCTGAGCAACAATTAGAAACATCGATTTTGCGTATAGCGGGCCAAGGGCCGCGAGTGAATGACGGTCTCTCTTTTGAAACAGGCGTCAATCAGAGCCGCGCGAACTTATCACCGGTTCAGTCTTTAATGAGTGATTTGGTGAATCGTTACGGCAACCGTCAGATTGATGTATTAGGGAATACCACCTCTGATTATTTGTTCTTTTATTCGATAGATGAAAATGACGAAGAATCGATTCTTGAATCCATTCTATAAGCTAAAAAAAATAACGCGAAATAGTGCTTTCTTTAGGTGTTACGCCTAGAGAAAGCGCTAAGTTTGAGGAAAACGACAATGAGAGAAAGTACCATGAAACACCTTCCCGTTTTACTTGCTTCTTGCTCTTTGGCAAGTTTGTCTGCATTGGCGATAGCGGACGATGATGTTCACCTGCCACTTGGTAAATCCACACAGGTAGAGCGTGTTCTAATTACTCTGTCGACGGAAAAAGAGAAAGCAAAAGCAAGTACATTAGAAACCGCTTTAGCCACTACGTTAGCCGAGTTGGCTGTTGCGACAGACAATAATCAACGGCCTTTGACTATAGACAGTATTGTGCAACGTGTGTTGGATCAAAACGCTCAAATCATTTACGCCGATCTTCAGCGTCAGTTAAGCGCCGAAAAAATTCATTATGAAACAGGGGCTTACCAAGCGGAATTTTTCTCGTCGTTAAAATACAGCGACGCTCATGTACAACGTACTGCCCAGGAAAAGCAATCTTCGTATACTTCCACGGGTAAAAATATCCTTGATGAATCGAATACGTCGTTAAGTTTTGGCGTACGAAAGCTGCTATCAACCGGTGGTGAAGCGACGATCAGTTATAATGCGGCTGAAAAGGACAATAACATTATTCCAACCTCTTCTGACCCATCGATTCGAGATTCTGAGTTTACTACGGCGGTGAGTGTGCAATTTAGACAGCCCTTATTGCAGGGGTTGCACAACGTAGGTGTGGAATCACGCATTCGTCGTGCCGAGTTGGAAGTGGATATCGTAGAAGCTCAGTATCAGCAGCAACTGTTAAAAATGGTCTCTCAAGCGTTATCACTGTATTGGCAGTTGTACAAAGCAACGCGCTTTTTAGAAGTGCGCAGCATGGCGGTGGATAACGCTGAGAAAATGCTTGTAGACATCGCCAAGCGAGTGAAAAGCGGCAAGGAGTCCGACAGCGCCTTGACCGACGCTAAATCGGAATTACTTAAGCGCAAAGTGGCTTTAGCGGGCGCGCGTCAGGCACAAAATGAAGTGAGTTACCAGATATCCACCCTGATGAACAGCGACGTGGACAATCTGAGTATGGTGCGTTACGTACTGGAATCAGGTCCGGACCGCTCTGCATTTGAGCTATCGGGCTCGTTTGAAGATTACTATCAGCGGGTTTATCGCATCTGGCCAAATGCCAAGATACTACAACAAAACATCGCCATTCAAGATGAAGAGATTCGAGTGGCAGAAGACAGTAATTTGCCTAAGTTAGATTTGGAGTTAGGCTACAGTTCAAATAATTTGGCGATGACCTATGAGGGAGGAGATGCTTTTAACGGAGACTACCCAACCTGGAACATCGGTCTGAATTTTTCTATGCCGATAGGCCAAAATAAGCGAGCAAATGCTCAGAAAGTCATGGCAATTTTAAAACAAGACCAGCATAGAGAGGATTTACGTGCGGTAGAAGTGAGCCTAAAAAATGACCTAAGAGCGCGTTTGTTTCAAGTACGCACCAGCTATCAAGAAATGAATACGTTACAAGAAAATATTGATATTTTAGAAGACCTATATCAGTCTGAATTACGCAAATTTGATGTTGGCTATGGCAATATCAAAGACATTTATCAGCGTGAAGATTCACTGAATTTAGAGCGCCAGCGCTACATTGATGGGATGATTAAGTATGAACTCGCGAAAGTATCTTTGGCATTAGCAGATGGTTCTCTGTTGAACCCTTAATGGCTAATGGCAAGAATAAGAAAAAAGCCAACACTAGGTTTATGTGATATGACTCATTTTTACATAAATCTAGTATGGCTTTTATTAAATAATTAGAAGAAGCAAAGTATGAAAAAAATACCCTATAGCATGGCTGTCTTAGTGTTAGGTTCACTTGCCTCTTTTGCTAGTGCGCAACCTGTTGTTGGGGTCTTGTACCCTGAGATGAATTTAAAACTCGCCATGGCCGATAATGGTGTTATTCGACAAGTGCATGTTAAGTCGGGTTCCTTGGTGAAGGCGATGGACCCTTTGGTTACCCTTGACAGCACCATGCAAACACTGGAAATGACGCGTAATAAACTGATCTGGCTCGATACCAAAGAACAGCAGAGTTTAGTCGCTAGGCGCGTGATACTCGCGAAAAAATACGCCGTAGCACAAGCCTTGTATCAAGAGTCGCGTTCGATAAGTTTGGATGAATTGGATGGTTTGCAGTTGCAACTCATTGATTTAGATGGTCAAATCGCCCAGCTTACCGAGCGTGAAGAACGTGAGCAGCTAGAGTATGAGATCAGCGCTCAGCGTGTAAAAGACCGTGTTTTGCGCGCCCCTGTTGCAGGTATTGTCACGCAAGTGGTGCAACACCAAGGCGAGTGGGCCCCTGTTGGCGAGCCGATTATAGGCTTGGTAGACGTGACGGAATTGTTTGTTAAACTCAATATTCGTGATGTGCTGGCACGTAATTTAACGCTCGGTGCTGAACTCCCAGTGACCATTGAAAACTTACCGATACAGCAGGGTTTTATCGATTACATTGCTCCGATAGCCGATGCGGCCAGTGGTTTAGTCGAAATTAAGATAAAACTCAACAACCCAGATGGTGTAATGCGCCCCGGAGTTCGAGTGTCTGTTGAGTTAGTTGGTCGATGATGTCGTGGTGCTATTTGACGATGAATCTATCGTATTTTCAAGCGAGTAGGTTGGATCATTTGCTGATGTCTCTGAATCATTTTATGCCTATTATGGGGCGTCCCGAACAATTTAATGCTGGCTTGATGTACAAGCGTCTAGTGAGTGAAAAAGGTCAATAAACCGTTATGGCAGCCGTCAATATTAATGAATTTATCAGCCGTCTTAGGGCGCTGCGTAAACGTAATTTCCATTCGTCGCCTGAGGTATTCTGGGCCGATTTTGTCAATATCGCTGAAGTATTGTGCTTGGCTGAGGGCGCGCACGTTTTTGCTATTACAGGGACGGGTAAGGTGGCGTTGCAAGCAGAGGTGGTGGCAGCGGAAGATTCGCTTGGTCATCCGGTCAGTCCGCTAGCGCTTCCGACGGAGTGTGAGTGGCTGCCTGAGTTAGTCGTTCGAAGTGTGCAAAATGGCTTTGCGGCACATCATGATAAAGTCCCGCTACAAGCCAAACCTCACTGGCTTTGTTTTCGTTTAACGACGCAGCAACCACGGGTGTTATTGCTAAAAATAGCCGAAGAAAATCACACCCGATTAGGGGATATTGTACTGCGCGCGCAGTTAATAGCAGACATTGCCAATGATCGCCCTGAAACACGCTCAGACTCAAACAATGATTCTAACGACGCATTATCGCTCTTGTCTATTATGCCAGAAATCTACGCTGCAACGCCGCTCGCGTTGTCTGCTTATGCGTTGGTGAACAGTTTGGTTTCTCAGTGTAATGATATTGATTTGGCCGCTATTGGTTGGCAAAAAGGCGAATACATACGCATCGAATGCATTAGTCACTTTGATCGCTTTGAAGAAAAAGCCGATTTGGTCAAATTGTACGAAGCTGCTTTGGAAGAAGCGGCTGATCAACATTCAGTACTGCATCTTTCTCATTCTAGTACCACCGACGGCATGATTGTATTGGCCCACGAACAATTGCGTCGGGAATTAGGGTGCGATGATTTGGCTACCTTGGTGATATTTGGTAACGAAGGGCAGCCAATTGGAAGCGTGTTGATTGTTAAAATGAAGGGGTTAATTGACACCGGTGTTGTGCATTCATTGACCTTTATGTTGAGTTTACTGTCCAGTCGTTTTGATGATTTAAAAGTGAAAGAAGACGGGCTGTGGAAACGCTTTAAGCGCCGTACAGGGCGCATTTTAGAAACCTTAGTTGGCCCCGAATGGTTATGGACAAAAGTCGCCACCGTGGTCCTAAGCAGTGCGATGTTGTGGCTCGTTTTTGGCTCATTGAGCTTCAGAGTAGAATCCAACGGAGAATTTTTGACCGATCGAACGCAGTTGATAAACGCTTCCCAAGATGGGTTGGTTATTGACGTATTGGCCACGGTAGGCGACAGCGTCGAGCGTTCTCAGACGTTATTGACGCTAGAAAAACAGGATTTGTTATTACAGCTGACCGAGCTGGCGGCTGAACGCCAGCGTTATGCTTCAGAAGAAGATAAGGCGCGTGCCAGTAACGACATCATTGAAACAGAAATTGCTAAGGCTCGTGGTGCACAGATTGAAGCTCGAAGCACACGCGTTCAGCGCATGCTTGAGGAGACAAATATTACGTCGCCGTTTGCGGGCGTTATTATTAAAGGCGAGCGTAAAGATCTGCTTGGTGCCCCCATTCGAAAAGGGGATGCTCTGATGACGGTCGCCCGTATTGAAGACATTTACCTTCAACTTTTAGTCGATGAGCGCGACATTCACTTTATTGAATTGGGTGATCGGGGCGAATTTGCGTTGGTCAGTCAACCCTTATCGCCTTTAGCGTTTGAAGTAGAGAAAATCATTCCTATTGCTGTTGATGGTGGGCAAAAAGGCGCCACGTTTCAAATCAAAGCAAAACTGCTTGAAGCCCCGCAAAACTGGTGGCGCCCAGGCATGACAGGGGTGGCTAAAGTCGATAAAGGGGACGCCGCGCCTTACTGGATACTCGGTCGTAAATCGTATAATCAGCTGAGACTGCTTTTGTGGTGGTAGGTGTTTGGTGCTATGTGTGTCGCGGTGAGAGTTTGATAATAATTAGCCCAGAGAACGAGTGATATCATGGCCAGTACCTTTAGTGAAGGTTGGTATCAAGTCGCACAGTTAAAAGTTGCGCTTATTCCAACAACAAAAATACACAAGCAGTTGTATCGTGGTTTGATCTGGTATGTCCTACAAGACGCTTGCTCCGGTAAGTTTTTTCGTGTGCCAGAAACCGTGTATCGTTTTCTGAGTCGCTTAACAGTGACTAAAACCATCGAGCAGGTATGGCAAGAATTTATCGAGGCTTACCCAGAAGAAGCTCCCGGTCAGGAAGAAGTGATCCAGGTGCTGTCGCAATTACACCACAGTAACTTATTGTTTTATCGTTCTGAGTCAGACAACAGCGCGATTTTAGACCGAAAAAATAAGCAAACTCGCCAAGAACACCTAACTAAACTCATGGCTTTTATGTACCTGCGAGTTCCTATTTGGAACCCACAGGCCATGTTATCGACATTTGCCCGTGTGCTTTTCCCATTGTTCAGCAAGGGCGCTTTTTTGCTTTGGCTGATTGTTATCGGCTTTGGTGTTGAAACCGTGTTATCGAATTGGGGAGAGTTACGGGATCAGGGGCAAGGTTTTTTATCCCCGGATAACCTCGTATTACTGTATGTGGGTTTGTTTGGGCTAAAGTTTATCCATGAAATGGGGCACGCCATCGCCATCAAATGTTTTGGTGGGCAGGTAAATACCCTAGGGCTCATGTTCATTATTTTAACGCCATTGCCTTATGTAGATGCGACTCAAACGTGGTCGTTACGCAGCCGTTGGCAGCGTGCCATTGTGGGTGGTGCGGGTATGTACGTCGAGCTGTTTATCGCCGCTCTTGCCGCCATGCTATGGGCAAAAACCGCCCCTGGCGTGCTCAATAGTCTCGCTTATAATGTGATGATCATCGGGTCAGTATCGAGCTTGTTGTTCAACGGTAACCCCTTGCTGAAATTTGATGCGTATTACATTTTGTCAGACATTACCGACTTACCTAACTTGTATAAAAAAGGCGGCGAGCAATGGCTGTACTATCTTAATCGTTGGGTCTTGGGGACAGAAAAAGCCGAGTCGCCTTCCAATAACACGTATGAGCGAGTCTGGTATACCATCTATGGTATAGCGAGCTTATTGTACCGTTTGGCCATTGTGTTAATTATTACCTTGTATGCGGCGGATTTATGGATTGGTCTGGGTGTCGCCATGTTAACCGTTTCATTTGGCATGTGGGTCGTGATGCCGCTTTGGAAGCTGCTCAAATTTCTTTCGAGTAACGGTGAGCTGCGTAAAAACCGTCGGCGAGCTTGGTTCATCAGTGGTGGTATTTTGTTTGGTCTTGTGGCGGTGATTTCCTTCTTGCCGGTGCCCTATAATATTAAAGCGCCGGGCGTGATACAGGCGTCTAATAGCAGCCAGATGTTCACACGATCAGGCGGGTATCTGGTTGAAGCCAGTATGTCAAGCGGAGTGCGTGTGCAAAAAGGCGATGTCTTAGCGCGCTTTACCAATCCTGAACTGAACCACCAATACCATTTAGCAACGCAACAAATTGTTGAGGTAGAGTGGCGCATTAGGCAAGCGCTCGACAATGATCAAGCCAGTCAATTGGCCTTATTAAGGCAGCAAGCAGCGCTCAATGAGCAGCGCGATGAGCTGAGTAACCGCTTGGCGGAACTGGCGGTCGTGGCCCCATTTGATGGCATTTGGATGCCTGCCCAGCTCAAAAATAAGCTAGGAGCTTTTTTCAACCAGTCCGATGAGGTTGGTGTATTGTACGACTTATCCAGTTTGCGTTTTTCTGCGGTGGTGACCCAAGAGCAAGCGTCGAATCTGTTTGATCAGACACTCAGTGTTCACAGTGAGCTGCGCCTTAGTGGGCAAGCCGATATCACGTTGAATATTAATCAATTGCAACTGAACCCATTTCGTCAAACCATACTTCCGTCCGCTGCATTAGGCTGGGCAAGTGGTGGGCCTGTGATGGCGCAACGGGATGGAAATGGCAACATGGTATCGCAAGAACCTTTTTTTGAAATCGTTGTGCCCATGTCTGACTTAGTGAATCAACCCGCCTTACTCGCATTAGAGGGCATGACGGGGTGGTTGTTAATCGATTTGCAGTGGCAGTCTATTTTTTGGCAAGCCCGACAAGCGATCTTACAAATTTTACAACGCCGGTACCAAATTTAACCTATGAGTGCTTTTTTTGAACCCCGACTGACGCTTAATTCCCCCTCTATGTTGGCCGGCTACTGGCACCTATGGCGAAATCGTCAAGGCCACGCGGCGCAGGTGCAGCGCTACTTAGAAGAAGGGCATTCAATAACGGCTCAACTGGAGACTTTTCGGGCCCTTAACGAAGCGGATTTTGAAGCGAAAAGAGTCACCTTTGCTGGGCTTGCTCGCCGTGGTCGACTGGTTTCTCAGCGTGAAGACCTCCAACAAGCCTTGGCGTGGATTGTTGTCTCCAGTGAGCGACAGCTTGGTATGACTCCTTACCCAATACAGCTTGCTTGTGCATTAGCCATGATTGATGGGTATCTGGTGCAATTGGCGCCCGGAGAGGGCAAAACGTTAACGATTGCCGTAGTGTCTGTGGTATTTGGCTGGAGCCAAAAGCCCTGCCATGTGATTACCGCCAACGACTACCTAGCTGAACGTGACCGAGAGCAAATGCTGCCTTTATATGACGTATCAGGCGTGATGGCTAGCTTTGTCGAGCAAGAGCTTGAGCCTGATGAAAAAGCCCAGCGTTATCAAGCCAATATCGTATACGGTACAGCGAAACAGATGCTCGCGGATTATTTGAACGACGTGATTAAGCTGGGCGGTCTCGCCAGTCGTACTCGTATGGCGCTGACCAACTGGCAAGCCGGAGGTCATTCTTTGCAAATGCGTGGTTTGTATTATGTGATCATCGATGAAGCCGATTCCATCTTAATAGACGACGCCACGACGCCCTTGATCATTTCGGCACAAGAAGAAAATGGCTTACTGCATCAAGCCGTGTGCATCGCCAAAGAGTTTGTTGATCGTCTTGAGGCCGACCTTGATTATAAACTTCAGCAAGAAGATTGGGATGTGCAATACACACCAGCGGGCCATCAGAAACTGACAGACGCGACAGAAGAATTTCCGACCCTTTGGCACCATCGTGGTCGACTAGAAGACTTGGTCTCCCAGGCCATATTAGCCAGAGACCGTTTTAAGCTCGACGAGCATTTTGTTATTGTGGACGACGAAGTGATTTTGGTGGATGAATCTACCGGTCGGATGATGCATGGTCGTTCATGGAGTTATGGGCTGCACCAAGCGGTCGAAGCCAGAGTCAATGTGCCGCTGACGCCACCGAGTAAAACCTTGGAGAAGATGAGCTTTCAGAATTTTTTCCAGTCTTATCATCATCTCACGGGCGCCAGCGGCACTTTACAAAATGTACAGCAAGAATTATTTCATACCTATCGCACCAAAACATTAGAAATGCCCACTCGATTACCCACGCAGCTTAACGTGGCAGAATACGCGTGTTACGCTTCAAAGGAGGATAAAAACCGCGCTTTAATCCAGCTGATTCATACGATACAACAGTCGGGCTTGCCAATTTTATTAGGGACTCGACGTATTAGAGACACAGAGCAATTAGACATTATTCTTCAAGAAGCGGGCTTCGAGTTCAATGTACTCAATGCCAAACGCCTTGCACAAGAAGCAGAGATTGTGGCGACAGCAGGTGAAATGCATAAAATTACCTTGTCTACCAACATGGCAGGGCGTGGCACCGATATACCGGTGACAAAAGACGTGCTTGCCTTAGGCGGATTGCAAGTCATTATGTACGAACCCCATGATTCATCGCGTATCGACTGGCAATTGTTCGGTCGTGCCGGTCGACAAGGCAATCCAGGTTGTGCTTTTCCATTGTTGAGCCTAGAAGACCCTTTGTTTCAAAGCCTCACCTGGTGGCAACGTCCTTTGCACTGGTTGGCAAAGCGCCTTATTCAGCACTCAATCAGTGAGAAACTCATCAGGCATCTCGTGCGTTTTGCGCAACAAACGGCTCAAACCAAAGCCTTTAAACAGCGTAAATACATTGCCAAAACCGTACGACTTTCCCAAGAGCGTATGAGCTTTATCCGCAATAAAACGCAACTGAAAAGCTAGCCAGCTCCAAAAAGACAGCTAGTCAAATTGTCACGGCCCTAAACGATGAGACAGTAAATGAGCGATTTGTTGGTTAAGGTTCTTATAGAGTACAGGCAAATCTCTTAGGCCCAAAAATACAGTAGCACCTGGCGCTAAAAATACCCGCTTATCTAGCCATTCATCTTTATTAACTGTGTAAACCTTTCGGTCAGGTTGTATCACCCACACGGATTGATCGTCTTTGGCATGGGGAATCTGCTTTAGGTAATAGGATAAATCAGCGTTGGGTTGTTGTGCCAATATTGAAGGAGTGCGTCGGTTGGCACTGACCACAATAATATGCCGTGGCCTGGGAGGCAATGACAACCAATAACGACGGCTGATCTCAATATCGAGTGTTTCGTTCAGACGCAATGCGTCAAGATCCGTTACCGCAGGTTCAAAGTAGACGAAATACAACGCGTTCAGCTGAGTCATTAAATGGTCGGCATCGGCACGTTTAAGGCTCCGTAATTGATCGACCACAACGCGTTTCTTTTCATCGACAAGATTACGTTTGTTCTGGTCAAGTCCAACCGGACACTTTCCTAAAGGAGTTTTCATACTCAATGGGTGATTGGTCGCCATTCGACGAATGTAATCGCTCCAGATTGTAATATTTCACATAGGCCGCAACATCTTGCTTCATATGCTCTCTTGTTGGTTGTGCTACCTTGAACAACCAATCATGTTTTAAACTGCCGAAGAACCTTTCAACCACGGCATTATCCCAACACGCACCGACGTCACCCATGCTAGAGCGGCAATCAAGCCGTTTTAATAGGCTTCTAAAGCGTTTACTCGTGTATTGCGAACCTCTATCGCTATGAAATACTAAGCCCTTTGGCGGCTGTCGTAAGCGATGTGCTTTTAAAAATGCT
>NZ_VSRV01000002.1 GCF_008122525.1 Marinomonas sp. IMCC 4694 | reverse complement strand
AGAAACTGCAAAAAAAATATTTATTTGACTAATTGTACAGCTATAATGAAATTATATTTTAATTCACTATTGATTTTTTTCCATGAAGGCAAGTCTCTACAGTGACACTGGATTTATTGCGTGTGCAATGTGGTGTTACGACTCGGCTACGCTCTGAAAAACGCAGTGTTAGTCTAAGGTATTTGTCTTAAAGCGGTTGAAATTAGGAAGGTCGTCTCATGTTCGCTAAGCCAAAGTTATTAGCCAAGTTTGTAAAAAATGCGTTTAAAGTAGAAGCGCTTGAATCACGTATCTTGTTATCAGGTGACCCCGTTTTTGGGGCGATGCAAGTGGCTAGTACAAGATTGTTAGAGCCCAATGCTCCTCTTGATGCTTTTGCTGAGCAATACACTTTGGCAAGCTTTCAAAAGCTCAATCAGGTCGCGTCTCAACAAGCGTCTATTTATGATCAACCAGAGGCGGACGCGGATTTTCAAGTAGGTGATACACCGTTTAATATGGCCAACATCACTACTGATCTTTATGTGAGTGGTGGCGATTTTACGATTGGGCAAAATGAAGTATTGGGCGGAAGTGGCACAGCGCATTTAAACGTCCTTAACTCCGGCGAACTGTCGCCTGGTTATTCGCCTGGCATGCAAAGCTATGACAGCTTAACGAATACCAACAGTTCCATGATTACGATCGAATTAGCTGGCTTGACGGCGGGCAGCGAGTACGACCAGATTAATGTGGCGAATAATCTTGTATTTGACGGCAAGATGTCGGTTGAATTGCTAAACGGTTATAAGCCTAATGTTGGCGATGAGTTTTCCATTTTTACTTATGGCTCCTACGCTGGGGCGTTTGATACGGTCGATGGGCTCGCGATTGCAGGCTCTGATTTATATTTTGATATTGAACAGACAGCCTCAGAGTTAAAATTAGTTACCAAAGCCATTGATACCGGTTCTACTTTTTTAAGTGAAATTCTGGGTTCTGAACAGCAAAATACTTACGGTGAATTGCTCAACATCGACTATTTTAACACCTCTGCTTCTTACAGTTTTAACGGCAATCTTTCTTTCTCTGGTTTTGACATTAGCGGTGATATTACCGTTGGCTACACCTCTAACTATTCTCTTCTTGATACCGCAAATACCCCTACTTTATTCGATGTTTGGAGCCTAAGTGTTTCTCAAGCGGATGCAAGCTTGGCATTAGACGATCTATTTACCCTTGATATCACTGATTTTGACTTGTCTTTAAATTACCTAACGACAAGCAGCATGAGTGATGATCGTAGTTGGTTTTATTTGGATGGAGCGGCGGTTTCTGCAACAACAGGTGCGTTAGACACTGTTAATCTCAAAGCCACAGATTTAACCTTTAACTACGCTCAGGCTGTCCATGACAGCAGTGATGACCTGCTTAACATGAGCGTAAACCCCATTGCCTTGGGCGATTTCACGCAACGCAGTAGTGCGCTAACGTCTTATTTTTCGATTGATGCGTCAGCGGAGTTATCCGTCGCGGGTCAAACCTTGTCTGCGGATCTGGGGTTGTCTTTAAACCCTACCACGCTCGATAGCATTCGTGTGGATGTCGAGAACGGTGCCATTGCGTTGGCGGCGGGCTCTAGTGAAGCAGGACTGGCCCTTAATGTGACGGACATTCATGGCGCGATGTTAATGGACAGTCGCGGGTTAGCGGGGGTGTTAAACGCCGGCGAAATCACTTTAACGCAACTTGACGGTTCCGCATTGCCAGGCATCACCATTAATAAGGTGAATGGCGTTAGTGTGGGCTTCAATACCATGGGCGAAGCGATCGAAGAAACGATTGGTGCCACTTACTTTGATTTTTCTGACGATAAGTTCCATGATTTCTTTGCGATTAATGCGAGTTTAGACCTTGGTTTGTCTGTAGGACCTGTCTCTTACAACTTAGCCGGTCAGTTTGGTTTTACCAAAACGTCGATGGAAATTGTCAGCGGAGAAGGCGCCCAAGACGTCTTGTTGATGTCTCTTACGCAAGGTGACACCTACTTAAAAGTGGGTGATGCACCAGGCGGTGCTATGGTGCGTCTGTCTGGTTTGCAGGGCGCAGGCTTGATTACCAACATAAGTGCAGAGTTTGGAGCGGTTGGTTCCTTCACGATTGGAACCGTGGCTTTAACCGAAGCCGATGGTGTGACGCCTCTGGTGGCCGGTCTTAGCATGTTGCCGTTAAATCTTCCGTTTGATTTTAACCTCTTTGATTTAGACCCAAGTCTTGATGTGTCATTGAACCTGCCTGATATTGATCTTTCTTTGGCAGCGTTCCCTTACATCGATTTGGGTAATTTGGGTATGCCCACTCTTAATTTGCCAGATTTAGACTTGGCTGCTATTTTGCCAAATGTTGACTTTGGTGACTTATCCTTGCCTGAGTTGGGCTTTGCTCTACCTTCATTAGGTTTGCCAGACATTAATATCCGTTTTCCGAGTGTGGATTTGAACTGGCCGTACTTGTCACTGGCTGATCTTAATTTAGCGTACCCTGATTTAGGGATTGATTTTCCGAGTTTAACTTTTCCGCAATTGATGTTTGCGTTTACGCGGTTGAATTTACCTGTTCTGAAGTTTGACTTTGATATTGAAGGGTTAAATGCCAACTGGGCCGATATGTCATGGCCTGATCTCGTTATTCATTTGGGTACGCTCGATTTGCCTTGGCCTAATGTCGCTTGGGCGGATTTTGATTTGGATGCCATTAAATTGGCTTTGCCAGATTTAGCCTTGCCGGATATCGATTTCTCGTGGGGCGATATGAAGCTGCCCGACTTGATGTTGGCCATTAAGATGCTGTCATTGCCAGGTATGTCGATCACCTTCCCTGATGTGTCGTTGTCTTGGCCTTCTTTTAATACGGCTTTCCCTGCCTGGCCAGAAATTGGTTTGCCTGATTGGACATTGCCTGACTTTATTTTTGCGTTAGACGGTCTGAATTTACCGGGCTTAAATGTATCCTTTCCAAATCTTACGTTACCTTGGCCAAATTTAACCTTGCCTAACGTTAGTGTCGCCTTTCCGGATCTGAACATAGATTGGCCCAATTTAACCTTGCCTGAGTTGATGTTTGCTCTGCCTAAGCTGGATCTAGTCGGTCTCGACTTTACGTTTGATTTACCTGGATTGGACGCTAACTGGCCAGACATGAGCTGGCCAGACCTTCAGTTACACATTGCGAGTCTCGACATAGATTGGCCCAATGTCACGCTACCTAATCTAGGTATGGCATTTCCGGAGTTGAATCTTGATTGGCCGACGATGTCGCTACCGGATTTGATGTTTGCATTACCCAAACTGAATTTGTCTGGTTTTGCCCTTGATTTTGATCTACCTGCGTTAGGGTTGAATTGGCCTAATGTATCTTTGTCGGGGTTGTCAGCACAATTCCCCGATTTGGACATTGATTGGGCAAACTTGTCATTGCCTGAGTTTGTGTTAGCCCTACCCAAGTTAGACTTGCCTAATCTTGATATCAGTGTGTTTGACATTAACTTACCCGACTTTGCTTTCCCTGAAATCAGTGCGGGTTCGTTTGATTTAGACTTTGACTTAGCCAATTTTGGGTTCTCTATTTACGGCGATGTTGGCTTTAGTATTGCCGATATGTTTGAGTTCAGCGGCGAAATGGGCTTCTCTAAACTCAATGATGAGATCATCATTTTGGGCGAAGATGTGTTGGCACTTTTCGGTGTAGGAGATTTTAAAGCTGGCGTGACCAATGGTGATTTAGCGCTGTTAATCAAAAGCGACTCAACCGTGGCCTTAGACGTTGCTGGTAACCTTACTTTGGAAGGCGCTGGATTCTTAACCGATACCTTGTGGGCCGATTCGGCACGTTTTCAATACAACACCAGCTTAACTGACTATAGCGGTGATGACGCCAGAACCTTAACGGTTGGCGCGCTCAGCAGAGAGCTTACGATGGCCGCAGGGGCGGTAGGTTCGCCGTTCATGTCATTGAGCGTGTTTGGTTTTAGCGCTCAAATTGAAGGGGGCGTTGGCTTATCGGGTGATGTGAACTTCACTCGTCAAATGATGGACAGCACGCAAGTCATTATGATGACAGGCTCGAATGTGACCGCTTATTTGGGCACAGACGATATCAGCGCTCGTGTGACCAATGCCGATTTGGCGATGGCGATTTTTGAAATAAACGCGACCACGACAACGTATGCTTTGTACGCTTTAGGCGATGCAGCGTTGGTGGGCATTACTGACGTGGTGTTAAGTGGTACGTTTGAGCTGTACTACAACCGTACTGGCCTGCAAACCATTGATTTTGGTGGCCTGATTGGCGAGATAGATTACGGTACGACGGCGGACTTTACGTCATTACGCGCGGCGAATCTTAATGTCAATGTGGCCAACTTCTTTGTGGTAACGGGCGGCTTTGCCGTTGAAAGCACAACGTCTGCGGTTACTTTGTCTGATGGTCAAGTCGTTGACGTAGATTTGCTCACGCTTGGCACGTCAAATGTATCGGCCTTTGCTGGGTTAAATGGCAACACGGCAGACGCACTAGGGTTTAACTTAACCGGTGCTGACATGGCGCTGGCGTTAATGACCGACACCAACAACAGTGGACGTCAGTGGATGGCGCTTCAATCGAGCGTCACCAGTGCGGCTTTTATCGGCGTTGATGGACTAACGGTGTCAGCAAGCAGTCTTAATGTTGCCATCAACCGCAATTTGAGTACGCAAGGTGAGCCAGTGGCTCAGCCTGATTTAATATTGGACACCATACTGACTCTTAATACCGACATGACAACGGGTGAGTTGGTGTTCGACTACATGGCGCAGCAAGCCCTGGTCGTTATTGCGTCGAATCGCAGCAGCGGCGTTATTCGTAACGACATCAAAAATAAGTTAGAAGGTCTCTTAATTGCCGCGGGTGTCAGCGATGTAAAAGGCAATGTGCGTGTTTCTGGTGAATTAGACACCGGCTTTACCATCACTTTTGGTGGTGACTTATCCGGTGTCGATTATTCTGGTTTGTTGGTCAGTCATCGCTTGCCAGAGGTCGTTACGACCGTATCTGAGCAAACTGAAGGAACAGCCGCCTACGAAAACGTCACCTTTACGCCCGTATCGCAAAACGCACAATATCACCTTGAGTTAGGCGCCACCGACGGTGTATTGACGCTGAGCTATGGATCGAACAAGGTAACCCTAGCGTTAGACACGATCACAACCGACGCGGCTTTGATGAATGCTTTAACGACTAAGCTGGCTTCGTTAGACGGCATAGGAGCAGGCAACGTCAGTGTTTCCGGTACACGTGCCGAAGGCTTTGATATCGAATTTTCTGGTGCTTTACAGGGTAAATCCGTCTCGGGTTTGAGTGCCGCCTTAGTATTGCCAAGCTACACCACAAGCACACAAACCGCGACAGCGGGCGGCTTAATTGAAACCGGTGTGACGTCCACCGGCAGTAATGTGCGTGAAGTGCAAAAATTACAATTTTCTGGTTCAACCGGCAGTTTTAGAACGTACAGCTTGTCTGTGGCTGGTGAATCACTGGGCAGCTTAATCTTTACGCCTAGCAACATAAGTAACAACGCCCTTAAATTACAAGAAGCCTTTGATGAGACATTGGGGCAGGGGGCTGTGTATGTGTCATTTGATCAGAAATCAACCGCAAAAGACCCCGCTTACTTCCTTAGATTTGGTGGCCAATACGCCTTCCAAGACATTGCATTGATCACCGTAGAGTCAACCAAGGGTGTCAATGTGACGATCAGCACGACGACAGAAGGGTCGGCAAAAACCGTCACGTCAGTGACCGAAGCCGTCACGGAAGTGCAAAATGTACGTTTTTCTGACGCCGCCAAAGGCCGTTTGAGCTTATCTTTTGCTATCGATGGTCAGTCTTACACGACGGGCTTGGTGAGCTTTGACGCTACAGCGGCACAATTAGCAACAGCATTAACCACCGCACTAGGCAGTGACCATGCCGGTGCTGATATTCAAGTCGTTACCACCCGTGGTAACTGGCAAGTGAGTTTTGCTGGGACCTTAGCAGGCAAAGACATTGGTACGCTCAGTACAATCGTTGAACCTTTAGTTGGCCAAGCGGCTTTAGACATGACACAAGCCGGTTTGGTGCGTACCGAAAGCAGTACGTCAACCGCGCCTGCGGTCGCTGAAGTGCAGCAAATTCGCGTTCAATCTGACGCAGCAGGCCACTTTACACTTAGCCTATCTCACTCTGGCACAGAGTACACTACCACCGCATTGTCCTTAACGGACGTCACGTCGCGTGACATTAAAGCGGCATTAGAAGTCGCTTTGTCTGACGTAAGTGGTGTGGCCGTTGATGTGTTGGGCGCAGGCACGGGCGTTTGGAATGTGACCTTCGGCGGCAGCTTGAGCGGTATCGACCTTGCGCTGATGTCGATTGAATACGCGTACACCACCGTGAATACAGAGCTGGACATCGAGCAAAAAGGTGCCGTGGTGGCTCAAGCGGATCTTATCGCGGATGTGAACCCGAACCTTGTTGTAGATTTTGCGATCTCTGCTTTAAACGTAACCACCAGTATCGACTCCACTTACACCATTAATCTTGATGGGGCGCGTGGCGGTATGACCACGATTTCCGCCGACCTTACCTTGGATGTGTTTGGCTTTGTACAAGTTGCCGGTGGTTTCTATATAGACAAAGCCGTGAGCACGGTAAAAGACGCCGATGGCAATGACATCAACGTGGATCAGCTCATTGTGGCAGGCGGTGGAGTCAATGCGTTTGCTGGCGTCAATGGCGGTACCGATGCGCAAATAGGCTTACAGTTGACAGAAACAGACTTTGTACTGGGTTTGTTTTCTGAACGTGACGCAGAAGAAGACGCTCGTCAATGGACGGCTCTCCAAGCCAGCGCCAGCTCATTGAGCTTGGACGGTGTAGATGGACTCACATTAGCAGGCCGTGACTTACAGGTCTTAGTGAACCAAGCGGCGTCTGATGGCAGTGTCTTAGACTTTTCTGGTGACAACGCTGTAACCGCGACCCTTGTCCCAGGGGTGGAATACAACCTTGGTGTAGACGGTGCCTTGGGTGAAATAGTGCGCGCATCAGGTGCGGTAGAATTAGACGCCTATGGCTTTTTGCAAGCCAGTGGCGAAGTGGCTTTTGAGAAATCCAGTCAAACGGTTCAGTTAGGCGATGGCAGCCAGGTTAATGCAGACATGTTGTCCATTGGTGGTAATCGTTTATCGGCGTTTGTTGGTAACAATGGTGGCACTGACAGCCAATTAGGTTTGGCTGTGAGCGATTTGCAATTTGGTCTAGCGCTTTTGTCGGAACAAGTTGGGGCGGATGAAACGGCTCGTACTTGGACGGCACTGCAAGGCAACATGGGACAAATCGCTTTTGAGGGCGTCGAGGGTCTGACATTAAGCGCCGATACGCTCAGCTTAGAAATGAATCAAGCGTCTGCTGACGGCCAATTAGTGGATTTTTATGCACAAAACTTAGTGGTGTTAACAGGCCCAAGCGTCGATAACGAGCCTACCTCGTTGAGTTTGGCGATGGACGCCAGCCAAGGTGAATTATTGCGCGCGGCGGGTCATCTTGATATTGACCTGTTCGGATTTATGCAAGTGAATGGCAATTTTGCCATTGAGCAAAAAAATCAAGCGATCACCACGTTTAATGCCGATAAAAGCGCCAGTGACGTGGCAACACGCACGCTCACTATTGGGGCTAATGATGTCAGTGCTTTCGTCGGGGTCAATGGCGGGCTGACCAATGCGACCGGTTTTGAAGCAACAGGGGTGGAGTTTGCCTTAGCGTTGATGAGTGAAGCGGCCAGCGAGGAAGAAGGAGCGGACAACAGCAACCTTCGCAACTGGACCGCGTTACAAGCGAATATTTCCAGTGCCGGTTTTATTGGCGTGGATGGCTTAACCGTAATGACCCAAGCGCTGAATGTGAACATTAACCAAGCCGCCGCTGATGGTTCCGTTGTGGACTTTTCCGCAGGTAAGACCTCCTTGGTCGTGATGACAGGCCCAACCTCTGATCTAGCGTTGGATATGAGTGGTGCGCGTGGTGAATTGCTGCAAGTCTCTGGTCAAATGACGTTAGACTTGTTTGGTTTTATGCAAGTAGAGGGCGGTTTTGCGCTCGATAAAGGGCTGGGTAACGTTACCCTTGCGAACGGCGATGAAGTTGAAGTCAATCAACTCTTGCTAGGTGCCAGCGATGTGGACGCCTTCCTTGGTGTGAATGGCGGCACAGATTCGGCAATGGGTCTGCAAGCCTTAAATGTCGATATTGCTTTGGCGTTGATGACCGACGTTGACAACGAAACCCGTTCTTGGACCAGCTTACAAGGTACCGCCGCTTTTGCGGGCTTAGTCGGTGTAGAGGGGTTGACCGTAAGCGGAGAAACCCTAGCGATTGATATCAACCAAGCGGGTCGCTCTGGTGATGCGGTCGTGGACTACAGTGAGGGTAAAACCGATCTAAGTGTGCGCACTGGCGCAACAGACAGTATTCAATTGAACATGGCGGGCAACGCCGGTGAGCTATTACGCGCCAGCGGCATTGTGACCTTAAATGCCTTTGGCTTTTTACAAGCGCGTGGTGGTTTTGCCATAGAATCGCGTCGTCAAAGTTTCTATTTGAACGATGGTAATTATTCCGATGATCCTGCAGTAGCGCAAGCGCCGACAGAAATACAAGCCGACGTGTTAACGCTTGGTGCGTCTAATTTAGATGCCTTTGTTGGTATGAATGGTGGTACAGCAGACGCGATCGGTTTTGCGGTGACTGAGCTGGATCTGGGTCTGGCATTGATCAGTGAAATCAAGGCCGAAGGCGAGACCGGCGCAGCGCGTCAGTTTACCACGTTAGCCGCTACGGCGGGCGGTGTCGGCTTTGTGGGCCTAGACGCTTTTGCCGTAGGCGCTGAGGCATTGTCCATTGAAATTAACCGCGGTGTGGCCGGTGTTGGTGGCGCTGCGGATACCGTCATTGACTATTCTATTGAACAATTTGAAGTCTTGTCCGGTCCTGGAACCAATGTAACTTTAGACATTGATGGTGCTCGTGGTGAAACCACCCGCGCGTCAGGTGATATGTATCTTAACGTTTTAGACTTTGTATCGATCGAAGGCAGTCTGGCGTTTGAACAATCCAGCACTAACATTACGCTAGCGAACAACGATGTCGTAGCAGCCAATATGATGACCGTAGGCGGTCGTGATATTAATGCTTTTGTGGGTGTAAACGGCGAACGCGATGCTGATGGCGCATTATCAGATCAAGCGATTGGGTTTAGCTTAACCGATATGGAGTTTGGTCTGGCGTTAATGAGCGATAAGACAGACACCAGTCGTTCCTGGACTGCTTTAGAGGCATCAGCGGCCAGTTTGGGTTTCGTTGGGATCGATGGATTAACGGCTCAAGGCACAGACATTCAAGTGTCGATAAACCAAGCCAACAACAGCACAGACAAAGCCGCGGGCAATGTGGTGGACTTTTCTACTGGCGCCACAGACATGGCGATCGCAACCAGTTCAGACACCACCTTGGCGCTTAGCCTTGATGGTGATCGCGGTGAGTCCTTGTCAGCGGCCGCTAATATTGAGCTGGATATGTTCGGCTTCTTCATGGTGGAAGGGGGCTTTGCCCTAGAAAAATACACCGCCACTGATGCGATTGTTTTATCTGACGGTACAACATTGGCTAAAGCCGATGTGGTGACGTTGGGGGGCAGTGATATTAATGCTTTTGCGGGCATTAACGGTCAGTCAGAAGACCGTATTGGTTTGGCGCTTGGCTCTGCGAATTTCGGTTTTGCCATGATCTCCGATCAAGCGGATGCGTCACGCACCTTTACAAGCTTACAAGCCGATGCGGCCTTGGCCGGTTTGGTGGGTATTGACGGTATTACGGCTGAAGCGAAAAACTTACAAGTCAACCTCAACCAAGGCATCACGTTAGCCGCTGAGCCTGAGGTGATTACCAAAGTAAATACTGAAATGTCGTTAGACGTTCCACTGGATTTTGTGGGCGATTTGACCTTTACCCAAGAGGGCGAGCAGCAAATCGTTACCCTTGGTGGTGCCACCACGAACAGCGAGATTATTGCCAGCTTGTCTACTGCTCTTGAAGCGTTGGTCGGTGAGGGCAATGTGAGTGTGACCGGCAATCGTTACGACGGCTATGTGATCGAATTTATCGGTGCACTGGTTGGAACGTCCGTGACTGGCCTAAGCGTGAGCGCGACTGTCGCGGCGGCCACGGTCGATGTGAACACAGTGACAGACGCCTATGCTGGCTTGGATGAGGTGAAATTGCTCACCATCACCACCATTCGTCCTGAGCCAATTAAGATCGATCTGTCCGTCACTAATCTTCAGTCAGCCCAAGCTGGCATCAACGAAACTCAAGCTCTGACGGTCACAACGACCAATACAACACCGTCTTCTGCTACGGCATCGGTGAAGCAAGTGGTGGCGGGCCAGCCTGCTCAAGAAGGCAGCATTGGCATTATTTTTAAGCTGGAAAAAGTCATTAACGAGTACCAGCTATTCGTCGTCTCAGAACCAGCCACTAAGGTCAAAGCCGTTTATCGTGGTCATCGTGATCAAGATAAAACCATCAGCGAAATGCGTACTGCGTACGCGACTTTGCTTAAAACCAGCATCAATAATATTGAAGTATACCGAGATACAACCTACACCGGTAAAGGTCACAAATATGTGGTGAACTTTAAAAACATTGATTCAGTGCCCAAATCGGGCTTTTTGTTCTCCTCAGCGTCGAGCAAAGAAGTTAGTTACATGCAAACTGCAACGGCTGGAGAACCCATTAATGAGCAACAAAACATCACTTTGGCCTACACGGGCACGGGCGATTTTAGCTTAAGCTTAAAAGACAGTGGTACCACTTACACCACCACTGGCATTCTGTTTGGCGCAAATGCGGCCACCGTACAGTTTGCTTTAAACGCCGTATTGGGCGCCGACGCTACGACCGTAACCAAAAATGGCAATGACTACCTTGTGACCTTCCAAGGGGCGTATGCGGGCCGTGATCTGGCGAATTTGAACATCACAACCAACGCGAACCCTGCTCTGCCTGCGGGTCAATTTACCGTCAGCTTTGCTGGCCAAACCACGGCCGCTATTGCTTATTCCGCTGATGCCGCAACCCAAGCGAAACGCATTGAAAACGCCTTGTCAGCCTTGTCCACAGTCGGTGCTGGCAACATTAACGTTGCCGTAAACACAAGCCAAAGTACCGGCAGCCGTACCCAATTTGACATCGAGTTTACGGGCACTTTGTCTAAAAATAATGTGTCCAGTTTGACCCTGAACGCCACAGGCTTAGTAAATGCTTCCATCACGGCCAAAACGACACAAGCCGGTCAAGCCGCGGCTGGTTCAGCGCAGCATTTATTGGTTGATGCGCCGTCCAACGCGAACGGCACTTATCAGCTGCAACTGAGTCATGCAGGGCAAACGTACACGACGGCCGCCTTGGCATTCGATGCGACCGCGACACAAATCAAAGCCGCATTACAGAGTGTACTGGGCAGTACCGGTGAAGTGAACGTGACTCGTAACGGTCTTGTCTTTGAGGTGGAATTTGGTGGCGCCCTTACGGGACAGAACCTTGAAACCTTAGAGATCATTAACCTTAATGTGATCGAAGACACTACCGCAGGTAGTTTCCAAATCTCAATGGCGGGTGTTTATTCAGATGACATAGCCTACACCGCGGATCGTGCTGTTATGGCGCAACGCATCGACGCTGCGCTGGAAGCCATGAGCAACGTGGGTGCGAACAATGTGTCCGTGGTCTACAACGCAGATCTGAGCACCGACAGCGATGCAGCGTTTGAATTACGCTATACCGACGCCATGGGTAACCTCGATGTGGCCAATATCACCAGCCATTTTGCCGCTCTGTCTCTTGCTACGGTAAAACCGTACAGTGATCAGCAGGGGCGTGAACAAGTGGCCGAAGTTCAGCAAGTTGCCATCACATCCGCCGACAAAGCTCAGCGTTTTACTCTGAGCTTCACCCATGAGGGTGAGACTTACACAACCGCCATGATTGATAGTCAGGCCGACCTTGACACGGTACAGGCGTCAATTAATGAGGCTCTGGCCGCACTCAGCCAACAAACCGTGAGTGTGGCGTTCTTTAATGGCAGCGCCATGCAATTGCGTTTTGAAGGCGATTGGTTGGGCCAAAATGTGGCGGACGTGACGTTAACGTTGGAAGCCAAAACCGCCACCATCGGTCTGGAAACCTCCGTTGAAGGCTTTACTCATGTAAAAGAAGCCTTGCCTGAGCGTGAAGTCGTCATCGATTACACAGACGCGACCGTGTTGAGCGTGAAATCGGGTCCAGACAGCCAATATGCCTTAACCATGGCGGGCGAGTCTGGCAAATTACTAGAAGCACGCGCAGACCTTGAGCTGGACGTGGCAGGCTTTGTTGGTTTGTCCGGTACCTTCGCCTTTACCAAAGCAGATCAAGGCGAAACCGAACAGTTACAAGTCTTGGGCGCCAATATTGATGCTTACCTAGAAGCTGGCCCTGCTTATGTGCGTTTGAACGACGCCGATTTTGGTCTGATCACCGACAGTGAAGGCACCTTTGCCTTTGAATTGAAAAACGGTGCCTTTGCCGCGGGCATCGAAGGCCTAGCGGGCATCAGTGCCGACGAAGTGATTGTGCAATACACCAATGCCACGACCACCGTTGAGCAAGATACCACTATCAAAATTTTTGATCTTGAATACACCTTTGAGACCCAAATCGATGCCAATACCATCGCCTTTGGTGTCAAAGGTTTCAGTGCCAATGTGGCGGATTTTGTGAGTTTAAGCGGTGACTTTGGCTTCAAAAAATCCGGCAGTGATTTGATTGCAGTCGGTAACAATGTCAATGCTCGCTTAGCCGCGGGCGATGTGGCGCATGTGAGTTTAACCGGCGCCAGCTTTGGTTTGATTACGGGCGCTGGAAAGATGGCGTTTGAATTAAGCGAAGGTGAATTCTCGGCCAATATTTTCAACATGGCGAGCGTTTCAGCTGAGAAAGTGTTTGTTCAATACACGAATGACATAACCAGCATTGCAGCGGGTCAAACCATCGGCGTTGGCTCAATCAGCTATACCTTCGCAGGCGCGATTTTAAGCAACACAGCGGCGTTTGCTGTAGAGGGCTTTAGCGCCAATGTGGCCAACTTTGTTGGTCTGAGTGGTGACTTTGGCTTCAAAAAAGTCAATGAAGACATCATTGCGGTGGGTAACAATGTTGGGGCGTCACTGGGTGTCGAAGGTGTCGCTTCTTTAAGCTTAGCCGGCGCGAAATTTGGTTTCATCATGAACGAAACCGAGATGGCGTTTGAGTTAACAGAAGGGGCGTTGAGTGCTGAGATCTCTGGTTTTGAGTTGCTACCATTTGACTCCATTGCCGTGCAGTACACCAACACCACAACGACGATTGTAAAAGGTCGTGAAATCAGTGTCGGTGGAATCCGTTATACCTTTAACGAAAGCATTGCGGCCAATACGATTGCGTTTGCTGTTAAAGGTTTCAAAGCCAATATTGAAAACTTTGTGAGTTTATCGGGTGACTTTGCGTTTGCTAAGCAAGGCGACGACATGTTTGCTATTGGTAACCGCGTCACCGCTAAGTTGAGTGCAGGCGATGCGGCGTATGTGAGTTTAACCAACGCCGACCTAGGCTTGGCAATTAACTCTGGTGGTATCGGTTTTGAAATGAAAAACGGTGCTTTGGACATCGCCATCGATGGCATGGACAACATCACGGCGGGTGCCGTGACCGTACGTTACAGCCAAAACAACCCGAATGTGGCCAGTGGAACAAAAGTAGGACTGGCTGGGGTAAATTACACCTTTGAACAAGGCTTGTTTGCCAATGCTCGCTATTTTGGTCTAAGTGATTTCCGTGCCAGTTTGTTTGGCGTTGTCACGGTTCAAGGCGACATTGCGTTTGGTATGAATGGCACCAATTTGACGGCGTTCACTAATGATCTTGACGTTGTTTTTGATTTAGGCGACGAGATTACCGCCAGTATGGAAGGGGTGAATTTCGAACTGAGTTTTGGTAGCCGGTTAGCCTTTAATATTGAAGGTGCGCTGAAACTGAATGCGTATGACTTTGTGGATTTTGAATACGAAGTAAGCATCACGCAAGAATTCCAAACGGTCTCGCTAATTGACTCACAAGGTAACTTGACAGAAACCTCGGTCGCGATGATGACTGTCGCGAAATCCAATGTAGATTTCTTTGCGGGCACCGATGGTGTTGGCTTTGGCATAGAAGAAGCGGACTTGGGCTTAGCCATAGCGATCGATCTTGGGGATTACCATAACTTCTGGGTCACCATGAAGGCTCAATCAAGCCAAGTGGGTTTCCAAGGTGCCGACATTTTTACCGTGTCAGCGCAAAATCTTGATGTGATCGTTAACACCGCAGACCGTTTGGGCCGTGCGATTGATTATTCTGAACAAAACCTGACTTTGACAGAAGGTGTGGGTATTACATTAGGCGGCGAAGGCGTCGGGACTAGCAGTGCGGCCGTCATGACTTTTGACATGAAGGGGGAAGCGTTAAAGGTTAGTGGCGATCTAACGCTTAATTTATTGGGTGTGATGAGTCTTCAAGGGTTTTTCGCGTTCGAAAAAACCTATCAGACCATCACATTAGAAAACGACAGTCAGGCCGATGTGTCCAGCTTGGTATTTATGGGCGCCGGTGTCAGTGCCTTTGTGGGTTTCGATGAAAATGGCGACAGCGAGTTTGGTTTCAAAGCCACTGGTGTGGACATCGGTTTAGGCATTTTAACCGACCGCACCAATGCGGCTCGTCAGTGGACCATGATGCAAGGGCAAGTGGATACGTTTGCTTTTGTTGGGGTTGATGATCTGACGCTAGAAGCGACAGATTTAGATTTTTCTTATTATCAGCTGTCTACTGATCTGGTAGGCATTAATTTGGAATCATCTCCAATCAGTTTTGGTGATTTAGCCTTTAAGCCCGGTGAATTGTCATTAGGAAAGAGTAGCGTGTTTACTTTTGCTGCTGACTTTAATGTCGATCTGTTTGGCTTGGTACAAGCTACTGAAGAAGGCATGGAAATCCAGCTTGAGTTCGACACACTGATCTTAAGTGACGGCTCGATTGAAGATGTGACCTATTTCACCTTTGCCTATACCGACATTGATATCTTTGCGGGTGTGGGTGATGTTGGCTTAAAAATCGACGATTTAGACGTGGCTTTTGCCTTAGTGTTTAGCCCCTTCTCTTCTGAATATTGGGTAACAGTGCAAGGCACCACCAATTTTGTTGGGCTAACGGGCATGCCGCTGCTTGAGTTATCGGCTCAGCAGGCGCTGTTCCAAATCAACACCGCTGACAGCCAAGGCCGCGCGATTGATTATTCCGCTAAGAATTTAGTCGTTCCTTTAGGTTTTGGTGGCAATGTTGGCGGTATTGAGTTTGGCGATACCGCTGAAACCTACACAATTAATATTGATGGTTCACAGGGTGCCTTGTCGCAGATCAGTGTAAAAGATGCGTTATTCTCTATTGAGCAGTTTGTGCATTTAGAAGGTGATATCGCCTTTAAAATTGGTCATGAAAGCGAAGTGGTGCTTGGTGGAACGGGCGCTGTAAGCGTAGGGTCGTTTGGTGGTGCTGATCCTGTTGCCATGGATTACATGGCGTTTGTGGGCACCGATATGAAAGCCTTTGTCGGCGTTGGCAACCCTTACTTTGGTTCAGGTGAAACTGACTCTGTTGGCGTGTACGCTAATAATGTCGATTTAGCGTTTGTTAAGTTTAAAAACGACGAATATGACATTAATACGTTGAAATTAGACATTGAACAAGCCGGCCTCGTTGGTTTAGACGGTGTCTTAGAGGCAACCCTATCGGGCGTGTCTGTCGGCATGAACGCAGGAAAAAGTAAGCAATTGCCGACTCAAACGCCTTGGGTCGATTTTGCGAAGACCTATGATAACAAGGGCATGGTGCTGTCTACCTTTGATAGCGAAGTGGTGATCAATTATGACAACCGTATTGACATCGCCGCACGGGTAGAAGATGCCCACATTGATGTTGCAGGCTTCTTGCAGTTAGATGGCTCGTTGGCTTTTTCAAAAGGCACAACTTACACATTAGTGGGAGTAAACACCGGCGTCTTAGCCGATTTTGGTGCGCCAGAAACCTTGGTGCATGACATGGAAGTAATGACGATTGGTGGTTACAACCTAACCGGTTTTGCTGGTGTGGGCGGCCCCGAAGACGGTGTCGGCTTGAAACTGGATAGCACTACTTTTGGTTTGGCCGTCATGAAAGCGTCTGGTTTTGCGGGTTTAGAACTTCCAGAGCAAGTTAAAAACGCCATGCCAACCTATATTGCGGCAAAAGCCACCGTAGCGTCTGCAGAATTAGTCGGCATGGATCCGATTTTAAATGCCAAGGTTGAAGGTGTTGAAATCAACATCAATACGTCCTTTACATCACTGGTACCGCCTAGTGCGTCTTTGCTTCTGCCCATGCCGTACGTTGATTTCACCAGCTTTGCCAACACTAACCCTTTGACGGGGCATTGGGACGAAAAAGGCCTTATGATCGACACCGGCAGCAATGAGAATCCGGTGTATTTAGACTTTGGTGGAGAAATCATTCAGGCCAAAGTAGAGTATTTTTCTGGTGACATCGCCGGGGTCATGCAAGCGTCTGGTTCTATGGCGTTTACCAAGCGTGGCTCAGAGTCTGTAACGTTAACGAATGGTCAAACTCGTAGTGTCAATTCGTTAGCGGTAGGTATGAGTAATATCTACGGTTTTGTGGGCGTTGGCGGCTATTGGCAAGAAAATGCGACAACAGGTCGTGTCGATGGAACGGTTAAAAACGACAGCGCCTTTGGTTTAGCGGTTGAAGACTTAAACGTTGGCGCGGTATTCATGTTTGACACAACGCCAACAGACCCTGCGGTATACGCCGCGGTGAAAGCTGACTTGGCGAAAGGTGCCCTAGTAGGAATCGATGGCGTTACCGCTGAAATAACAAACACCTTCTTGAACCTTAACCAAACCGTCAGTGGCAATGGTGACGTTGTCGATTTTTCTAAATCGACTCATCAACTGGTAGAAGATGGCCCAGAATTGACAGGTTACTACATAGAAACCGGTGACAGCGAAAACCCCATCATCCTTGGATTTAATGAGCGATTAATACAAGTTCAAGGCGAGGCTAAATTTGGTTTGTTTGGTATGGCGGAACTGGACGGCGCCTTTGAACTAAAAATCAATGATGAAGGTTTAGAGCTGTTTATTGATGCTTCCGCGACTGTTGGTGGTTTCTTACAAGGTGATGCTCAAGCCTTATTGGTTGTTAATAGCTTAGGTGTAGCGGCTAAATTTGAGTTAACGGACGTTAATTTAGACTTAGGGGCGATTGCGTTAGAAGTTCGCAGTCTCGAATTTGTGATGAATACAACCGGCCAAGTCATTAGCTACGATGTACCGGAAGAATTTCAAGTTAGCCGAGATTTACCAGCGGTCATCGACATCAGCAATATTCCCCCGAATAAAACGGAAGTAGCCGATTTCTACTTAGGTTTATCGGGCGAGGGTTCCTTGTTAATCATGGATGCCCTGAAGTTAGATGGTGGCTTTTCTATTTTGTTAAGCGTTGTTGGTGAAGAAGTTGTTACTGAACTTAACTTGAACATGGTCTTAGACCTCCCTGTGTTGGAGCCGTTAACTGCGACAGGTACTCTTGGTTTAGTCGCAGGTGAAGATGCTGGACTCTACGGCGCTTTGGAGTTGAGAGGATCAGGTGCGGAGTCAGTATTGATTCAAGCTGGTGGTGTCTTTACTCTGTCGGGTGCGTTTGCCATGCGCATCAATACAACCAGTACTGAACGCTCAGTAACGGTTATCGATCCTTCTGGTTTTGGTTTTAGTCAAGAGAATGTGAAAGGCCAATCTTTGTTTATTCAAGGTCAAGCGTCACTTGAATTAGCCGGTGCGTTGACTATGTCTGGCGGAGCACGCCTTGATATTTCAGAAGAGGGTGTTGACGCAGCGCTGGACATGACCATTGACCTCGGGTTCTTAGGGGAAATTGAATTTGTTGGTGCGGCTCAGTTTAGTGTTGTCAATGGCACGCCTACTTTTGCAATGTATGCATCGACTAAACTGGGCATTAGCTTAGCTCTGTTGCAAGCTGAAACTACGGTTGAAATTGAAATCAATACTGGTAGTCAGGCTTATATGGCCAAAGACAGTCGCGGTGATTTGATCACAACGGTAGCGGCAGATTCTTTCCGATTTGGATTAGAAGGCTCCTTGCTATTGCTGCCTTTCGAAGGAACGTTCAAAGGGGAAATAAGTTACGAAGGTGACGTTTTTACCTTGAGTATTGAAGAAGCAAAAATTGACTTCTTTGGTGTGGTTGAAATTGGTGTTGAGGGGTACGTTAACTCTAAAGGCGAGTTCTTAATTCACGGTGGGGTTCATTTCGAAATAGGCCTTGGCCCTATCTCTATAAATGGTGGTGTTGAAGTTACGCTCGCACACAATGGTTTTGCGGGACGCATCTACGGCAGTGTGGACTTATCGATTGATTTTGGTTTCTGGTCTGTCGATGTCACTTTGGCAGGGTTAGATGCTGAAGTATCCATTTTTACAACGGCAGCGCACGCTAAACTCTCGGTCACTGCGCTTGGTCTTACTTTCTCCGGTAGCAAAACATGGAAGCTCGGACCTGATCCGGTCTTAGCCAACCAAAGTGGCGATACCCTTTATTTAAATGTGGGTGATCGTGGCGGTAGACGTGGTGAAATTTATGAAGACATCAGTACCGAGTCGTATCAAATAACAGAAGAAAATGGTGTGACCACGGTTGAAGGTCTTGGCTTTACTCAGACGTTTACCGGTGTGAAAACCATCGTTGGTGACTTTGGTGATGGCTCTGATAGTTTTGAGGTAGGCACTGGTGTTACCGCTGACTTACGCATTGATATGGGGGATGGTAATGACTACCTTCAGGTTGAAGCGGGAGCTACGGGTACGCTAGATCTTGATATGGGTGCTGGTAACGACGGCATGTTCATTTATGGCGGAAGCGGTAACAGTGTATTACGTTCAGGATCGGGTAATAACACGGTTGTTAACAAGACCGCACAGCCTTACTACGATGAAAATCTGAAGTATGTAGGCTTTGATCCTATTACCATTTATTTAGGCGATGGCAATAACCGATACGTTGGGGGTGACAGTCGCGAGATCCTCTACGTTGGTAAAGGCAACGATGAAATTACAACGTACGGTTCCGACGATAAGATTTATGTACAAGATTCAGGCAATAAGAAAATTAATGCGGGAGACGGTGATAATCTCATCGAGATAAATGGCGCGAGTAATAACACGATCCAACTCGGTCGAGGCGATAATGTGGTGGAAATTAATGCAGCAGGCATTAACTCCATCTTCGCAGGTGATGGTGAGACCAACGTCTATATAAACGCGGATGGCGAACATACGTTAATTGGTAATTCAGGCTTTGATCAGGCGTGGTTGAACTTAGACACTCAAGGCGAAGAGATACGTATCGGAAACGGTTCGTTCACGCTGGGTGATCTTAAAATCAACCTTGAAAACGACTTTGATATGCTCAACATGACCGACACATCAAGTGCTGGCACCGTGTTGCGCAGTGTCTCCAGCCAAGGGAATAGCTGGGCGGGAAGCGGACTTTCTGTGATCAACGACGTCGCGGCCGTGAATGTCGAATCCTTGACCTTTATTGCACCCGATGGGCGTTTGGCTATTTATGCTAAAGGTTTGATCGGCACCTTGAATACCGATGTTGCTGTGTTAACCGTGGTCAATAATAGCGTAACGGATAACGCCAATATTGTTGTCCGAGAGTTAAACAGTGTGGATATTGCGACGTATTTTGACTTTGATAATCGCGCCGGTGGCTTGATCGCTAAAAATGGTGAAATCGATCTACGCCTATCACAAAGCGGAGCGAAATTAACGCATCGCAGTGGCACCATTCAAACGGCCGATGATCACGATATTAATATACAGGCGGATGACGTTGATTTCCGTGCTGGACAAGGCTCTATTCAAGGTGGAGGGGATCTGACGCTTCGCACTAATGATGATGACGGCAGCTATCGTATAGGTTCTGCGGCCCAGTCTCGCTTTGGTTTAGATTACTCTTCCCGGACGTACGATGGTTTCATGAACCTTTCAATGCGTGATGTCGATGCTTTATCGACTGGCTTCCAAAACGTCACTATCGGTCATGCCAGTAACACAAATCGCATTATTATTGGTGATTTAAAACAATCCACGTTTGCTTCCTACATGCAATTGTTGACAGACGGTGATGGTGCTGGACTGCGTAATTTTGAAGGTCAGTATCAATTTGCTGTTGCTTCAACGGCCTTCGACGCTCGTCTACGAGACCGAACACGTATTATTGGTGGCACCATCCAAGTGGTTGGCGATGTTCAAGCGACAGGTGACATCATACTGGAAAGTGATCTATTAGAAATTCGTCGGACCAATGTGCATGGTCCGGCTGGTGCTTCTAACTCAGGCGTAACGGCAGGCAGAGCTTTCTTCACAGTAAGCGAGCAGATGTTGCATGGTGGCTGGATCAAAGCGGACACATTAGTCGATATCTGGGTGAAACACTCAGATGGCATAGGTGCGATGCAAAGTTACAGCGAAGGCGCTGTCGGTTTCGTTGCTGACATCGGAAGTGTCATTCAAACCAAAAATACCGACAGTTCAGTACTGATTAAAACCAATGCGGCGGTACGCATTGGTACGGAAGTTGTTTTAACAGCGAAAGGTGCCAGCTTAGAAATCGAAGCAGGTACAGGATTGACCGCCCTGAAAGGCGCTGTTTTGGCGACCCGTGGCGATGACAGTAGTATTTCGCTTAAGTCCAGTACGTTTATGCACCTAGATGTAGGTTCTGCAGTGACCTCAGGTGCGCTGTTTACTATTGTTAATGAGGTGCAAACACCTCAAATATCAGGTCAAAACGCCACCCTGCTTATAGATACACAAGGTGAGCTTCTCATTGGCGGATCGGTCACTTCTGCCGGCAATATGACGTTGAACTACGGTGATTCCTTACGTGATCATGAAGAATACTTTGACCAAATTTTAGGTCAAAAAATTGATGAAATGACGGTTTCTGCAGAACTTTTGTCTGCTCTCAATAGCGGTCAACTTCCTGCGGCCGTGTTGAATTTAATTCACAGCAAGAATCTAACGCTAGACACTGAATCAAGTGATTTCGCGCTACAAAGCGTGGGTGTTTATACTCAATTTGTGGATTTATCGGACGCCGATAAAGCGAAAGTCGCCGGAGCTCTAGGGTATACCGTGGTGACGGGACCAGAGAAACTAGACGATACGGGAGAAGCCACAACGGGTCTTGTTTTCTACAATGCTGAAACGGGCGATTTGGCTACCGACTTTAGTCAAGGGCCAATGCCAACAGAAGGCGAATACACTTTATTGTCTGGTCCGGTTTACGTCAATTTAAGCGCCGATGCCGACAAGCAAGTGCTGACTGATTTTAGAACCGGTATTTCTCCACAATACCAAAATGAAAATATTGCTTGGGGTGACGTAGCGGCCCCAGTAGCAGGGACGACATTTGAGCAATTATCAGCAGAGCAACAAGCCGTTGTGTTAGCTCAAACAGGTTACGAATATGACCCTGTTGCCAGTGCGGATGATCGTTACAGTGCGGTGTATTTTAATTATCAAGCCGCTGACGGTGAGCGTTTTATCGAGACGTTAACAGAAGGTCAGCCAATTGATTACAGCATTGACGACGTCTATTGGGGAACAGCAGGCACCCCGAGTGTGGGTACCGCTTTTGCTGATTTGAGCAAGGCTCAGAAAACCGCGGTAGCTAATAGCTTGCGTTACGAAATATTGGAAGGCGACTGGTACTACAATGCGGATGCCCCTGAGGGAGAGCGTCTTGTTGCGGCATTAGTCACAGGAGCCGCACCGGATTACAGCAATACATCCATTTGGGTAGGAGCGATTAAACCTGAGGTTGGAACGGTTTGGAGTGATTTGGACACGGCACAAAAAGACGCCGTAGTCCGTCATATGGGGTTCAGTGACTATACTGGTCAGGTTTATTTCAATGCCAGCGCTGAGCCTAGTGAACAATGGCATGAAAGTTTTGCCATGGGCGAAGGCACAACAGACGACTATGTGTTCACGGATATTGATTGGGGACTTGATGTCCCAGCAGAAACAACGGCTTTCGCTGACTTAAATGACAATCAGAAACGAACGGTTGCACGTTCATTGGGTTATGAAGAGTACCGCGGTGAACTTTACTATAAAGCTGACAACCCATCGGCTTCTCGTTTTGCCACGTCTTTTGTTGAAGGTGATGACAAAGATTACACAGTAGAAAGTGTAACTTGGAGCGAATTGGTCGACGTACCTAACACCGATACTGCGTTTGCAGATTTGACTAATGAGCAGCAGAAATACGTTGCGCAACAGTTGGGCTATACGGCGTACGAAGGTACGGTGTATTTAGATAACGACAACCTTAAGCGTCCGCTTGCCACGACCTTTATTTTGGGTTCGGATTATACCAATGCGACTGTACCAGGGTTAACAGGCGACACGCCAAATCGTTGGGTCGTCACGGATGGTATTAATAACTACATGGTCTACGGTGCCGATCCAGAAGGGGACGGCATTATCAATAGCATTGAATTACGCGAAGTACATGAGTTATTTGGTCAGCGCGGTTTTGGTTTCCTTTTAACCGGGACATTGACCACCCTTGCAGACAACGTTGATTTCACGGTAACGGGCGCACAAGACACCATAGTACGTGGTGATATCAACCTTCTTGGTGCCAACTCAAATCTCACCTTGCAGTCTGATCGATATACTTATGTTGCCAGTGCCATGGACGTAACGGGCAATATTAAGATCCTTGGTGGCGTGGCGCTAGACGGGACGAATTTGGGCGGCGCTAACAGCAACGATCTGAGCGTGTGGGTCGACGAAACCACGAAGATTGAAACGAAGCAAGCCGGCACATCGGTGACGGTTAAGGGCGGAAAAAATGTTTACATGGGCGCTGCCGTTGTAGCGGGTGGCGTGATTGGCTCTGAAGGTGTGACCTGGGCGGGTGCCGACTCTACTATTGATCTTGCCGCTGGTTGGCAGTTATCGCTGACCAACAGTGTATTAGCGTCTGGGGACGTGAGTATGACCAGTGGAACCTTGTCTGGCTTTGATGCGCAGCAGCCCATGTTGATCTTAGCGTCATCGGCGGGTGTTGTATCACGGGGTGTGACTGCGGATAATTCTGGCAGCCATGTCACGCTTTATTCTGGTGGTGATATCCAACTAATGGGCGAGATATTAGCCGGCGGTACCAGCCGGAATGACGTGGTTACTTGGGGAGCAGAATCTTCGAACATAGTAGTTGAATCTGCTCAACAGGTCTGGCTAGGAGGTGAAACGCTTAATTCAACTAACGAAATTGTTGAGATTGGGGGCACATTACGTGCCTTAGATAACATCACCATCATCGGTGGCCAACACACCTCAGGTGTGGGTGTGCGTCTGCCTGGTTCGGCATTAATCGTCACTCACGGAGCCAGCAGCACGATTGACATCCGTTCAGCGAGCAACGCGACAGCCAGTGCCGTCATTGCGGCAGGTGCAGAGGTGACTCGTGTCCGTGACAGCGAAGGCTTAACGTTAGGTCGACTCGTGGATTCTTATGGTGGGGATTCTCAAATCCTTATCTCCGCACAGGGTCAATTAAAAATTGGCCGAGATTTATCGGCGGGTGCATTGCTTGATTTGCGTGGTGGTTTAGGAGATGTCAGTGGAGACAATGAAGACCCTGGCTTAGTGTTGTTGAGTTCGGCACAACTAAAGACCTTGAATCAAGGCAGCACCATTAATATTCGTGGTACGGGCGATGTGTCATTGATGGCGCCAGCGTGGAACCAGCAAGTGCTTGCCGAAGGTTTTGCACAATACGCTAACGGTACGACGACAGAAGACATTACTCTGTTCATGACGGTCGATCTTGGTACTCATACTGTCGCGGGTAAGGTCGTGCTTCCTGCTGAGGTACGTTCAGGCGGTCTGATCACATTAGCGCAAGCGTTAAAAACCGCAATTGATAGCACCGATTTTGACGTGATTGACTCACCAACGGGGTCGCCTGTTGTTGGCAGTACGGCCAAAACCGATAAAATTGACGTTCGCCTCAATGACAGCCGTTTATTGTTGACCAGTGACTATGAATTTAGCCTACAACAAGTGGGCGACAACACGAGCGAAAATGCGGCGACTTTACTTGGGTTTAGTCAACTCGATACGCAGTCGCTTGATTCGTATACTTTTTATGCGATTGACGCGTCAGCAGAAGGCTCAATGGTTAACTTCATCTCGGAAGGGACCGAGGGAGGCGATATTCGAGTAGCGGGCTGGATTCGTGCTTATGATTCCATCAATTTCACCAGTGCCGGCGCCACCGTTGCTGCGCAAGATCTTGAATTGACCATCACCAGCCGACTTGAAACCTTGTCTGGTAACGTGGAGTTTAATTTAGGTGCATCCGGCACCTTGTACGGTGATTTAGTTGCTCGTGGTCAGGATGCTGTGATCACTGTGACCGCCGCAGACAAGTTGGATATTTACGGTTCATTGATTGCTCGTGAAGGTATTGTGATCAAAGCGGGCACCATGGCACAAGTTAATACCACCAGTTTGACCACACATGGTACGGCAGAATTCACCGTATTAAGTGATAAGGGCTACATTGATATTGAAGCCATGAATGACATCAGTATCAATAATAAAATTGGCGATATCACACAAAGTGATGATCCCGAGGCGCGCAGTCCGCAAACTCTGAGTATTGAGTCAAAAGTCGGCACGTTAACCCTGGACGCTAAAAGTGGTCGTTTATTCAGTCAATCTGAACTAGACCTTACTGCTAAAAACCTTGATTTAGCTGGTGAAATTGGCACTCAACAAGCGGCAAATCGCAGTGGTGCATCGGTCAACCTAACAGCAACAGAACAAGTCAAATTAGCCGGAACGATTCGTGTAGCTGGAGATTTGTCTGTTGTCGCCGGTTCGGATGCTATTTTGGCCAATTTACAACTGATTAGCGCGGTATCGCACAATATTCAGTTACAAGCCGCAGGGTCGATTTTGTTGGGTACGCTTGGTAGCCATACCGGCGGTGTTGTGGTTCAAGCCGGTAATCAATTGTCGCTCACCGCGAACAATCAGATTATTTTGGCAAAAGATGCCCAGCTTTATACTACCGATCAAAGTTCACGTTTGCGTATTCAAGCGGATGATATTGCGGTATACGGCAGCTTACTGTCGGGCGCTACTTTTGATATTGATACTCAAAAAGCCAGCTGGACAGGTGCAAGCACACGCATCGACTTAACTTCTAACCATTCGGTGATTTTAGGAACAACAGACCAAGGAGCAGACGTTCGCTCTACGGGTCAGATCTTTGTTAATACTGGACAAGCTGAGTCAGGAGTGGGTATCTGGCAAACAGCGGCCAGTACACTCAGTGTGAATGCGTCTGGATTTGGTGGCGCGACCTTGGTGGCGCTGGATGGCAGTGCCGCGAGTCGTATTAGTTTGGTATCAGACGGTAGTGTTCTTATTCAGTCCGCGGTGGAATCTTTGGGCCTTAATGCAACCATTGATATACGCTCACAATCGCAAGTGGCGGTTGATGGTCTTGTTCGCGCCGACAGCAAAGTCAGTATCATTGCCGGAACCCACAGCAGCGGTATTGGCTTATTAATCGATACGTTAACGTTAGACGACAGTAACCAGTATGTTTCTGGGGGAACACTGGATACAAGTAGCGGCGGTACCATGTTGTTGCAATCGGTAGATGACATCGTTATTCGTGGTGTTGTCGGCCAGCAAGAGCTTGGTCAAGGTAAAATTAGTACGCTTGAAATTACCTCCACCATTGGTGACATTAAGTTATTACGTGATGTGGACTTCAGAGACTCGGTGGTTATGTCTGGACAAAACGTCAGTGTTTTGGCAGGCAGTCGAGTGTGGGCTACGGGAGAAGATTCAACCATCTATATGGTTGCATCGAATGCGCTAACAGTCGAAGCGAAAAGCGGCGATGTACTAGCGGCCATTATTCAGGCCGATAAGCTCGTGCATCTAGTGGCCCCCGAAATGCGAGTAGATGGTCTTATTAATGCGGGTTATGACAGTGTTGGAGCGGAAGACGGCCGTGTGTTACTCAACGCAGAGCGCACTTTACGTACACAAGGCTTTATTACCTCGAACGACCGTATCGATCTCAATGCGGGTATTGATACCGCATGGTCAAGAGCACAACTTGAAGGGGTTATTTCAGAAGATCAACTGGCTGGTGGTGATATTTTTATTACGGGTCAGGCGATCCTGAAAGCAACCAATGACATCAACGTGCAAGCAGGCGGCAACGTCTCCTTAGATGCTGATCCACTGGTAGCGGCTCCTGAAACCATCTTAGTGCCAGTTTATACCACGGTAAGTGAAACGTACGATGAGATTGTGGGTTATCAAAATGTTGCCGTTGGAACCATAAAAGTCCCTATCATTACGTTGGAAACCATCAGCCTAGAGCAGCAAACAGGAACAGAACTGGTTGCTGTCGGTAACAATGTTTACACCATGTCGGTGAACATGCAGCAGATCGGCTACTGGAACCCTAATGCGAAAGCGTCTGAGCGCTTCCGTGAGTATTTGGTTGAAGGGATCGATTATTTTAATGCTACCAATGCTAAAGGTCTGTACGGAACAAGCTACAAGGAGAGCAAGGTCATTAAATGGGCGGATTATGGCATCAATACGGCCATGACCAGTGATTATACAAAACCGGATGATTACAAAACCTTCTCTGACTTGTCAGCGGATGCAAGAGCGGCTGTGTTAAGCCAATTAGGTTACAAGGCCATTTACGACTTTAACTATAGCAGTGCCCAAGTGCTTAAAACCCGGGGGGTTAATGATCCTGTATTAGAAACTTGGACGCCAGAATGGGCCACTAAATACGCGGCGGGTAAGGCCAGTGATCAGACCTACGCAGATCGTTTAGCGCGTCAAGATTGGACTGTCTATTCTGTCGATGTGGCAGGTTGGCGTGATCGTTTTGTACTAATGCCAGAAGGCGCAAACGAAGATGTAGAACGGGTTGTCTTCTTTGGTGAAGCTTCGACGGCAGAGACCTACGTGGGCCAATACCGTGATTTAGCCGATATTATTTATGAGCAAGACCGCTCGGCCTACGTTGAAACCGGAAAAGGCAGTAAAACCGATTCCGATGGAGATCCTAAAAATAGCAATACTTATACGCTTAACAGTGAACCATTGTATGGTGATCAACGCGTCTATGGCAATGACTGGGAAGGTCCTAACCCTCGCAGTATTTGGAACGACCATGATGACAGCCCAGCGCGCTGGGAAGTTAAATATACAAATGATAGTGGTGTTCGAGAATTCGAGATCATTGATGGCCGTACCGGTTCTAATTCGATCACTATGAACCGAGTGCCAGACTGGCATTGGACAGGTACCGATACGAAGACATACGGTGTCAGTAATACCAGCGGTTATTACACCACTACAGAGGGTAATGGCTACAGCTATAATATTGGCACAGATAATAAGGCCGACGTAGAGTACTCGACTAAATCAATGAATTTTGGCCGCTTTATAACCGCAAATCAATTGTTCCTTGAAACGACCAACAGCTTATCAATTCAAAATGGTGGGAGCGCCGTTGCATCCAGTTACGAAAAAGTTGGTTATGAACGCTATGGTTATAATAAGCGTGATTATTTTGTTGTTAAAACAGAGAAAAATTATTGGGGTCATGCTAAGTGGGCCTATAACTATCAGCAGCTTTTACGGAGCCTCAAAGGTAACTCCAGCATTGATGTGCATATGGCTTGGCCGACTAACTCAATTCAAAATACAGCGATTGAAAAGCTTACTGGTACACGAGAATGGATTGGTATGCATCGTTTATCAAAAGGTGGAGATTTCGCTTACTATGCCAAAGGCCAAGGTTTCATTAAAGCCAGTGATACAGGCAATTCAGGTAATTCTCAAAACTTGGTTTATACGAACTGGAGTAAAGGAGAGCCTAATAACGATGGCGGCGAAAGTGGCGTTGAGATGTACGATGGCGGTAAATGGAACGACTTAAATAATAATAGTAAGCATCATGCTATTTTTGAAATTGAACCTTACTGGAACGTAGACCGTTTTGTGTATGAAACGTTCAAAGATTACGCTTATGAGTGGCAGTCTGGCTGGAACCCTATTTTCGACTTACGCGCAACAGAAAATTATAATTGGACAAGTTACGCAGAAACCGTTTTTGATTATGTGCCTGTTTTTGAGCAAGTGACTTATACCAAGGAAGTAGAAAGTTTTGAAACCCAGACGGTATGGGCCGAACAAGCGATTACTCAACAACAAACACGATTAGTGACGGATGTCACTTACGTCTCTCTTGACACTTTAGGCAGTAGCTTTGGGGGCGAAACGTTAAACGCAGCGAACATCACCATTAAGTCTGGTGGTAACACCTTGGTTAATGGTGTGGTGACAGCAACCGACACTCTAACGGTTGAAGCACAGAAGAGTGTCACTATTGGTGGCAAATTGGCCACTGGCGCGTCGTTACCTTCGGTGGCTGTGTTACAGGCAGGCAGCGCCATGACCGTCAACTCAGGTGCGAGTTTAACCGTCACTGACGCGGCTAATTTAACGGTGACGGGTGCTGACAGTAAAATGGCATTGAATGCCGCGCAAAACGTCGTATTGGGACAATCCCTAGGGGCTGCATCCACAGGGACTATCTCTGCGGGAGGGAGTGCCTCTTTGGGTGATATGTCGGCCACTTTCACGGCGAAAGATCAGCTGCTTATTACGGCCGGTCGCGATGTTCAGCTGAGTGCCGATGTCTCTGCCGTAACAAGCATGATTGTTGCAGCGGGTGATAATGCCTTAGCGCCAGGCGCAACAGGGTCAATCACATCCGATTATCAAGCTAAGCTAGTGGCTCAAGACATCACCCTAAAAACAGGGCAATTCGGTGGCTCTGTGAGTTTGGTTGATGCTTCTATTCGTGCCGACCAAACCTTTACCGCTACGTCAGCGGCAGGTCGCGTCAGTGTTGAGGGTGGTCAGCTTGTGACCACCACATTGACGGTATCAGCCGAACGAGACATTAAACTCGCTGGGCAAACGGATCTGTCTTTAATTGCCAATACCACGGCAACAAGCGTCACGCTTGTTTCAACCAGCCGTGGCGACATTACCCTTGCTCTAGCCAGTGGAGCCACGCTTTCTAACCTTACCGCTCAAGATGGCGCGATTACCGTAGAAGCCAAAGGGGCGCTAACCGTTGCGAAAGTGGCCACATTAGCACCGAGCAACCGTAACAGCATTGATATACGCAATACGGGCAGCGCCAACAATATGGTCATTGGCCAAGTCAGTACGGTGGATCGCGGTAATGTGACCCTGCGTACCCAAGGGTCGTTAAGTTTACGCGATGTGGCTGACGCTATTTCTGCAAACACGCTGGATATTATGGCAGGAGGGGCGATTGCGTTATCAACTCAAGTGAATACCATTCGCTTAGAAACCACCGGTGTGGGCGACGTGAGTATTAACCAAAGCATTCGTTCCAGCGTCAATTTGGACAAGGTTACCGTGTTTAATGGCGACCTTAGTGTGATCAGTGATCAGCGTATTGTGTTGGGCGACGTCCGTTCTGCGGCGGCGATTAAAGATACAAGTGTGGCGGTCGAGTCACAAATCGAAAACCGTTTGTTCATTAAAACGACAGGAGGCGACCTAATCGCGGGCCGAGTCGAATTTGGCCGTTATTATGAAAACGCCGATGGTACCTTGTATATCAAGCAAACAAATACCGATGGTGACTTGGTTGACGTGCAAATTAGCGACTTAACCAAACCAGAAGAGCAGTTTTTTGCCGCAGAAGGTTTGATTGAACTGGACGTCGCGGGTTCTATTTTGGGTGATACCAATTATGCGCTTAACCTGATTTCTGATCGTTTGACACTCAAAGCCGGTAACGACATTCAAGTGGCGACCAGTGTGAATCGCTTGGTATCTGTCACCGCAACCACGGGGAATGTGGACATCATTGATCAAGCTCGACCAGAATCGCTTATTACGGGTTTAAAAGTCGATCAAGTTAATGCAGCGCTTCAAGCCAACATACAAGCTCAAGGTATGTTAGAGGTGTTGGCTGACTCCTTAATAAAAGCAGAAAGCATCCGCTTGGTCAGCGCTGAGCATAATATTTTGGTTGAAACACCCACAGGCTTTACTGGGTTTACTGGAGCCAGCGGTTCAAATACGACAGACAGCTTGCAATTTACGAAAGGCATTGGGTTTTCTGCAGGCAACGCGATGAACCTGTACCGTTTCTTTAATGCGCCAGATTTTATTGAATATCGTATTGGAACGAACTTTGATTACGACAATTACGATGTGGTCAACGATACACCGCCGATTCCTGGCTTTAGATTTGGTACAGAGGGAAGTTTCAGCACCTTGCTGCCTGGCAACTTAACGTCTGACAGTATTACCATTCAAATGCCTCGTACTATTTCGATCACAGGGGTACTGACGGCGTCGGATAGAGTAGAGCTGATTTCAGCCACGAATATTCGCATTGATGGCAACATTGTCCACAAAGATGGCGGCGACAATAAGATTGCAAATGTCATTATGTCCGCTACAGGTCAGTTGGATGCGTTGCAACGTACGACGCTCCCAGGTGAAGACGAAGTCATCACCCGCACAGCGGGCGGTAATCTTATTGTCAAAACAACCGAGTTAGCCGCGGAGCGTTTTGAATTAAGGGCAAAAGAAGACATTTCACTGGATCTCCAGGAAGATTTTGAGCTTACTGGGTTCTTAGGTGGCGTCAGTGGCTTTGATGCGGCAGAAAATATCACGATTATTACCCGTGGTAGTTTGGTCGCAGAAGGCGCCATTGTGTCGGCAAACCAAGCGCCAGAAACAGGCAGTAATAATGGTGTGTTGACGGTACAAGCTCGGTCTATTGCGGGTGATACTAGCTCTGTTTTCATTGGCGATACTTTGGACGTTCGCTCCTCGTCGGCTATTCAGTTAAATACCTTGGTTCGAAACGTAGTGCGTGCTGAATCCAGCGCCACAATGGAAGGTTTTGCCGCGGCCTCTGCGGGCTCGTTGGTACTAAATGAATCCGATGCCATTATTCTAGAATCGGTTATTGCCCATAATGGCCGTGTTGATGTGACCTCTGGGGGAGACCTTGATGCACGTCAAGTCTACACTTACGTGGTGGGTAACAAAGACAGCGCTAATCAAGATATCTATCTGGCAAGTTTAGGCAATTTGACCGTCGATAAAATTGAAACCGCGGTCAACTTAGGGTCCTTAAAGCAAGCCAGTGGTATTACGTTAGCGTCTGAAGGCGAGTTGCGTGTCTTTGAATATGCAACAGCGGACATTACGTCTGGCGAAGCCACCACGGTAAACTTGTACGCGAATAACATCGAAATTCGCGGTGACATTGCTAGGCCGTTATTAGTGTTGGAAAATAACAAAACACTCACAACCGCATTAGACCCTTATAAACGTGTCAAAATAGACTTCACTAAAACAGGCAGTAAAACTCTTAAAGACGTTACTGTGCTCAAGGACTCGGGCTTAGAGTCAGATGCGTTTGAAAGCTCAGCAGCGGTATCAAAAGTAGAAGCCGATACCAAACAAGAAGCGCAAACAGGGGTTGAGCAACAAGATCTATTGCAGTATGCCGATCTAACTCTTGAAAGCGGCATGATCTTTACCGTTGTACTGACCGATTCAGCCTCTACCGAGCACACTGTCATCGCGACGGTAGGTAAAAACGACATTACAGCCGATTGGTCGTCTATTTTAACGTCGTTGAAAACTCAGCTTGAGGCGGCAACAGATAATATTACGATCACGCTAGAGGACGCTTCTCTAAGACGTTTAGAGTTCAGTTCTTCATTAAACTACAGCATTGACCAGTCTACGGTAGGGGTTGAAAACAAAACCAGTATTGAAACGGCTATTGCCGACGACGCTTCTCAACCAACCGTTACTGCTGAAACCGCGGTGGCTCAAACCTCTCAAGTGATTTTTGATACGTCGAGCTTACCGAGTGCCGCTATTACTTATCGGGTCATTGTCGGCGGTTACACCTCAACAACATCGGGTGATATCACGACGTTTGCAACGGACGACGCGCCTATTGATACCCGTATTTACAGTATTAAGGGCAGCGATTATACCACTTGGGATGCCTTATTGACGGCATTAAAGAGCACGATAGAAACGGGTGAAAGTGACCGTTTGACCGTGTCAAAAGTGACCGATGGTCTTGAGCTACAGGCAAAAGTCGCTAACGTACCGTTTGCTTTGTCTTCTTTTGCACTGCAAGCACTGAAAACGCAAACGGCACCGCTTCCTACACAGGTCGCCAGTGCTACACAGCCTCAAATTACTAAGATTGTCTACAAAGGGGATGTGACCAATATTGGCTACACAGTCACCGCGGAAGCGAGTGCTTTTGAAGCGAAGGGTGCCGATACTTGGGCTTATCTGCTTGATCAACTGAGCGACTCTTTAGAGGAGGATAACTCAGGTTATACCGCAGTCGCAGATACGGCAGAGAAAACCATCACAGTCACTGGAGCGGAAGGGGAAGCCTTCACAGTCACAACCACTGTGGCGGCGCAGAATGTAGTGCAACAGAGCATAACGTCAAGCTTTGCAACCGACACTGGCGTGTTGACGCTTGAAGGCGGCGCGACAGCGGGTCTAGATTACACCTTGACCATCGGAGCCAAGGTCTTTACTTACCAAGCACAAAGTGGCGATGATGTCGCTGCGATAGTCGCAGGTTTGGCGATTGAGATAAACAAAGACATTACATTGAGTGCCTTGGCCTCTGCTGAAACCATGACATTGCAAACGGTCACTGGCGACCCGGCTGTGACGGCGATCTATGCTACAGACGACGTGTCTATTGCTGAAAAAGCCCAAATCACAACGCTCACCTTTACTGGAACAAAACCCAGTGGCGATTACGTTGTTACTCTTGGTTCTACTCTTGGTTCCACTACAACGACAGTGGATGGTGATGAGTGGGCTTTGGTTTTATCTACCCTAGCGAACAGTGTCAATGCAGACAGTGCACTTGATATTACAGCAAGCGTTGATAAAGCCGCGAAAACACTGATTTTGACCGCCGATGCCAATAATAAGCCCTTCTCTGTTAGCGGTGTCTACCCTGCGGTGACGGTTATGATATTGGGACAGCCATCTCAAGCGCCAACAGGGGTGCAGCAAGTCAGAATCGGTGATAATTCAGTGACAGGACCTGAGGTGGACGCGTTAATTGTTGACTCTCCTTGGTCTATGGTGATGACCGACTTCGTGGCACAAGTTACCCAAGTGACTGAAGCGGCGGCTGAAGGGTCGGCTTTGTCTCTTGTGACGATCCGATCTCAATATATAAATGACGACGGCAGTAGTGCGCTTGTTATTGTGAGTGAAACCGCACAGACCATCACGCTTAACGGCACAGAGATTGCGCCAACGCAAGAGGCGGTGGCCAACGAACAGTCACAAATAACGAGTGTGGACTTAACAAACGTTACGCCTGGAATGCTCAGGTTGAAGATCGGCGCTGAGACATTTACCGTTGATGCTTCTGATCTTTGGGCACTGCGACTTGACGCTTTCAAAGCCCAATTATTAGCGCTGGATAATACCCTAGACATTAGGGTTGACAGTCAAAATGCCGCGTTGGTATTTACTCATCCAGGACCCGCTCCTCTGGTCGATGGTAATCGTGTAGAAAGCGGTAGCCTTCTTGATACAGGGGCTATTCCAACGACAGAAGCGGGTGTAAATAGTCGACAAGTCAGTGACATTCAATTTGCAGTCGATGAAATTCCAGTCGCTGGCATGCGTTACAGCGTTGAGATAGCGGGACAGGTTTACGCCGTCAACGTGGATTCGATTACAGCTGGGGATTCTTCAACGACGCTTGTTGTTGAGGGTGTGTCAACAGTAATCGCGAGTAGCGCGCCTACAGGGCATCAGTTATGGACGCCAATTATGGCGCAACTGGCTGCTAAGCTGGATGCTATAGAGGGCATTGGTGCCAGTGCCCTGAGCCATGTTACGTTAGCGACGGACACGGGTGATGTCACAGTGGACGTAGCGATGGCTCGTTTAGAAGCGGATGCGATTAATACGCCCTTTACTATTACGGCGGTTCGTGCGGAATTTACGGCTATCCAACAAGATCGTAATGCTGTTATGGCGTCAACACTGCAGGCTGCAGTGGTAGCGCAAAAACAAGTTACTGATGTAAGCTTTAGTGGCGATGCGTCTGCAGACATTCAGTACACGGTACGGGTCGATGGTGTGAACTACTCGGTTCGTCCGGGGGTTACCACTGGTTTAGATGCCAGCGCAAATCTCACGACGATCTTGACAACATTGGCCGAAAAAGTTTCTAACGGGGAAGAAAGCACGGTAGACGCAACACTCAGTGGCACGACGATTACGCTGAGCTCTAAAGAAGCGGGTGTGACTTTTACCGCCAGTGCGCGTTCTGAAAACCAAAACATCGATACACCAACGATAAAACGTGACTATGTGCTTAATATGCCGACTGAGCAGACTAATTTTGGTCTGAATGTAGAAGGCAACTTTACGATTGTGTCATTGCCAATTAAAGCTGACAGTACGGTCAGTTTAACCGCTACTCAAAACCTAGTTATTGTTGATCCTTTAAACGCCGGTACAGGCACAGTGACATTGTCTGCTGGTAAAGCCTTAGCATTAGGCGGCGAAGTAACGGCTGGGCAGCTTAATTTAACAGCGGGTGGTGAGGTATCGCTTAATTCGAAAGTGACTGAGCTGAACCTTAATATTACCCAAGAAGGTGCGGGTGTTCAGATCATTCAAACAGGTGATCTAGACTTATCAACGTTGACCTTAAACGGTGGCAACGTGGCCATCAATGTGGAAGGTGATCTTACTATTGGTGACTTTGCTGGCACCGCTGGTAATGTGACCCTTAATGTGACCGGTTCTGTTACCTTTAAAAACAGTGATGATTATACGCCAATTGCTATGCAGAACTTATCAATCATTGCTGGTGGAACGGTCACAGGTAAGATCAACACCACTAGTTTAGACATCACGGCGCAAGGTGATGTTGTGCTGGTGAATACCGGTACTGGAACGCTTGAGGTGACAAGCCTAGTTAATGAAGGCAACACGGTTGATCTGACATCAACAGGCTCAGTTAATATTGATAGTGCTTTGACAGTGACAGGTGAGGATACTATTCGCTTGGTCAGCGACTCCGGCAGCATTCGCTTAAACGATGTTATTACGGGGGATTCTGGTGATTTAACGATCAAGGCGAACCAAAATATACACTTGGGCGAAAGCGCCGATGTTTACTTGCAATCAGGTGATCTTGATTTGAGCACAAGTACTGGCGACCTGATTATGACAGGCGGCACTTTAATTGACGTAGGTTCGGGTGAGGTTGCCTTGACGGCGGGCGGCGATATCGCTCTGGGTCGTATTGTCACCACCAGTGATGCCGACATAGTCATCACATCTGGTGGTGCTATCAGTAATGAGCTCGACGAAGGTACGAGTATTAATGCGGGTGAGTTAGCGCGCTTGGTTATTCAGGCGGAAGACGGTATTGGTAACAGTGTACAGGCGCTCACCACATCCATTGCCACGATTCAATTGACGAACACTAACGAAGGTGGGGTTTACCTTGCTAACGTTGGCGGCTTAGATATTGAGTTGATTTCACAAAAATCTGGCGATGTGATGATGGAAACGTCGGGTGGCGAAGTCATCGTAACAGGGGATATCACCCTCGAAACCGGTGATTTCACTCTTTACGCGGGCGCGCCTAGCTCGAGTATTTATTTAGACGCTAATATTATCACTGAAGGCGGAAACGTCAGCTTAACCACAGAAGACGGCGATATTACCTTTGCCGGTACCATACTCATTAATGGTGTAGGGGATGTCAGTCTGCTTGCTCCGCAAGGCAGTGTGTTGCTGGATCCAAACCAATCTGGCTGGTTGCGTACGGACGGTAGCTTTGGTACGAAAGACGGCGTTGTCTCGACGGCCGCATTTGATACTCGTATTGACTGGGTGTTGCGCCAAGGTAAATTTACGGTAACCGACGAGGGTGCCGTGATTACTAATATTGCCGCTACTGATACCAATGCTCAGTTGAGAAATATTCTCGATGGCACGGTATTGCGTGAGGCGAACTCTCCATACATCTATTCGACGTCTGGAAAAGTCATTATCGAGGCACAAGGTGAGATCGGTCGTAAGTTAGCGACAGACGGCGGCGTGTTAAACGATGGCCAGTTTGATACTTACTTTACGCGTCAAATAGGCGACAACTCGGTTGGCTTCTTGAACAGTCCGTTGGCCATTGTGGTCGACGCTGTCACACTCAACGTTGAAAGTGCTCAACGTGCAAACATTTCGTTAATCACGCTTCGCGGTACGCAGTTGGTGAATACCGGAACACGAGGCGGTTCCACTGACTTAACTAACTTCGATCGTCGTGCTGACAGTACTCAAACCATCTCTGCGCCGATCGATGCCGCCGGTGAAAACATTGTATTAACCGGTAATACGTTGGCCATTGACGGAGATATTCGTAGCTCTGGCGCTGATTTGTCTATCCGTCCTATGGATGGGAATCAAGATATTGTCATCAGCAGTAGTACAGATAACGCCACAGAGTTGACGTTAAGTGCGGCTGAGCTGAATAAACTGCAAGAAGGCTTCCGTCAAATCATCATTGGTAGTGAAGAGGGTGGCCACACCATTTCCATCAATGAAGACACAACCTTTAAAGATACCGTCATTTTAAGTGCCCCAGGTGAGGGAGGGGAAATATTCTTGAACAGTGCTCTGACCGCACCTTCTGTTACGATCAAAGGGTCTGGGCATACCACTTATTTAAATAGCACCGGTGTAACATCGTCGATTGGCGGTATTGGGATACAGGATTCTATTGTCGTCTCAGGCGATGCTTTTTTGCGTTCGGCAGGCTCCATTACAGTAGAGGCAGGCTCAGAAGGTAATGGTTCCATCAATGCTAAGAGCACGTCTATAACAGAAAATCGTTTGGAGCTATCGGCCGCTGGTGTGATTAATTTCACGGGTAATATTGGTGGCGTGGGTGATGTTGGTGTCGATGTTAAACCACTGGATCAGCTGACTATTCTCTCCGCAACCAACGTCATCTTTGGTGATTCTGTGGTGCTAAACGGTGATTTGATTATTAACGCGACTGGTGAGGTACGCTTTAAGCAAGGTGTTACGCTTAACGACGGTGGCAGCTTAATCATTAACGGCGCCAGTTCAGTTGTGTTCGAAAGTGGTGGGCTTAGCTTAAATGGGATTAAAGATGGCCATGGTGGTGATATTCTTATCGAAACCAATACACTGTCATTAAACTTACTGTCTAACGATGCTATTACCGCCACTGAAGCAGGGTCACACTTTATTGTCCGTCCGACCAGTGATGCTCGTGCTGTGTTAGTCGGTAGTACAGGGCAGGTTCAATCAGGTACGTTAAATCTATCCAATGCCTTGTTGAATAGAATCGATCATTCCACCTTTGATGAAGTGACCATTGGGCATGAGCAACGTACCATAGACCTTTCTGGGCTGACAGTAAGTGGTGCAGACATTGCGACCGTGGGCGATTACACAATAACCCTAGATGGTGTGGATTATACCGTTGCAGTGACGGCGGGTAGTCATACTGTCAGTTCCTTAGCCAGTGCTTTCGCCAGTCAAATTAATGCCAGTGAGTCTTATGCTTACACGTCGCAAACGACGGGGGTGGTGTATCAAGCTGGCGCAGTTGATGGGGTATTGACTGTTTCACAAGGCCCTCGATTAGATTCATTAGTATTCACCGCACCTACTAGTTCTGGCACGGTTGACGTTTCTGACATACGAGCCGAAACGCGTGCCGGCAACGGTGTAACGGTTGGGGTAACAGAGACCACGGACGACAGTGATTTCCTTATTAATACGGATTTTAATGTCTATGGCACCTCAGTGCTGGTAGAAGACAGCTCGACACAAGGTAAGTGGCTAAAAGTGAAAGGCGACTTAAAACTGGATGCTACGAGCAACATTACCATTCAAAACCAAATTGATGCCGTGGATGCCTTACTTTATTCGCAAGCCGGTAAAGTGACGCAAGCAAACCCAGCCAATGTATTCTTAGGTCAATATAACGAGGCGCTTCGAGTGGATAATCTCGTTGTGCGTGCCGCAACGGGCGTCGATCTACAATGGTTAGAGATCAATACCCTAGATGTAACGAATACAACGTCTGGCAACATCCTTGCGAATGTTTACAAAGGTCAACCCGCAACAACGGCAACGGCAACAGCGGTCGATTACTTTTTAACAGGAAGCAGTGATGAGCGAGTGAATGGTGACCTCACTGTATTAAGAGCGACACAGCAAAATACGGGTGCGGGCAACATTACCATCACCACAGACCGTGGTGACATTACAGTCTCTGCAAGTGGCCAAGGTATTATTTCGCAATCAACAGAAGGCACAATCACAGTAGAAGCAAAAGCCGATGCGACCGCGGGTGATGATCTTTATAAGATTACCGTTGCTCAAACTATCCAGTCAATTCAAGGAGCGATTACGTTAAAAGCGGGTCAAGCCATCACAACAACAGGATTGGGTGTTATTGAAACAACCGCTGCTGGACAGATCGCTTTAACCTCACGCTTGGGTGATATTGCACAAGGAGCGAATGTCCTAACGGCGGGTGGAAGCATCACCTTCACCGCGGGTAATGACATTTTAATGAGCAGCAACACTCTAGCGGATGCCAGCACAGGAACGTCGACAGCCGGTACGATCAGCTTTACGGCGGGTGATAATATTGAGTTATGGGCGCTTAACGCAATAACAACAATAACGTTAACTGCAGACAACAACGCGGATGCAACGGGTTGGATTCAAGCTAACGACAGTTTCACCACAGGCACCAATATCAGTGGTGGTACGACTAACGTCATCTTTAATGCCACCCAAGGCGTTGGCCAGAGCGCAAAAGCGTTGCAAACAGACATCGCTTCGTTCCAAATTACTAATACCGCCGCGGCTGAGTTAACTGCAACCGGTGGCGTGTTTATCGTTGAGAAAGACGCGCTTGCAACATCGGGAGTATCCCTTGTTGCCGGTGATGCGGGTGATATCAGTCTTGTTCTATTAAATGGCAGTTTAACGATTAACCACCAGTTAGAAACCACGGGAACAAGCGGTAACATCTTGTTGGATGCCCGTAATGCAGGCACCACAGCGAATGTGAACATCAATCATAACGTGCGCAGCAGTTCTGGAAACGTCAGCGTGTTAGCCGCCGATGCGATTGCCATGACAGCGTCTGGTAGCAATGGTGAGATAAAAACATCAGCGGCTACGAAGACAATAGAACTATTGGCGTCAGCTGGGGCGATTACGGCAACCAGAGTACAAACCAATCAAGGTAATATTCGTTTACAAGCCAACACCAATGTGGCGGTTGGCTTGCTAGATGCGCGCGTTAACAGTGATCGTTCACCTGCAGGGTTGAGTAATCAAGCAACGTGGGGGTCTGTCCTGATTAGTGCCGCGACGGGTACGATTACCGATACCGCCATTAACGGCGACATAGCCGTTGATATCTTTGCGAACAGTGTGCGCATGAGTGCGGCTCAATCAATCGGTGCCAGTGCGAACCAGATTGAAACCGAAGTGCAAAATATGGCCTTGTCTGTTGCTGAAGGCGGTATTTACGTCACCGACAGCACAGCACTGGAACTATCTAGTGTGAATGACGTGGTCGTGAACCGTGTGGCCACCGATGGCAGCACGACTGGCACCACAGCGGGCTCAGCTTTAGTTGGCGCAACGGTAACAACGGATTCCAGTGATGCAAGCAACGACGATGTGGTTCTGATTGCGAAAACAGGCACCTTAACCTTGTCGCAAGCACTGAGCGTCGCAGGCAACGGCAACATCTTGCTGCAAGCACAGGATGGCGCATTGAATATTGATAAAGCCATCAGTACTGCAACGGGTCATATCAGTGCGGTAGCGAGTGGCACATTAACTCAGGCTGCTGCCGGAGATATCAGCACGACCGGCACGATCGATGTCCGAGCCAACGTGATTGACATGAAAGATGGCGCGGTAACCAGCATCACGAGTGGTTTAAGCAACATCCGTTATGTGGCCACCACGACGCTTGCCTTGGGTCAATTGACCACAGCGGGCGACATCAGCCTAAGCGCCAGCCGCATCACCGATGCGAACGACGCTGTTACTGTAGGAACAAATAACCTAACGGCCGATGAAGTACGCATCGTGACCACAGGAACCGCGGATGCCAATGGCGCAGGCACCAGTGCGAATCACCTAGAACTGAACGTGGCGAAACTGGCTGCAGACGTGAAAGGCACAGGCACAGGTGGCTTGTACATCACCGAAGCAGATGCTCTGCAAGTCGGTACCTTGAGCGCGATTAACGTCAATCAAGTTGGTACCAACGGCACCACATTAACGGCGACAACTGACGTTGCACAAAGCAACCTCAACAGCGCCGGTAACCTTGTGATTGTCGCTGCAGGCAGCATTGAAACGTTGGCAACGGGTGGCGAGATGACGGCCGCCGGTAATTTATTGTTGCAAGCCAATGGCACGAGTTCTGATTTGACCTTGGGCGGTACGGTCACTAATACGGCTGGCCATACAAGCTTGGAAGCAGGCCAAGACATCTTGGTCAGCGCGAACATCAGTGCGACAACGGTCGAAGGCAAAACCATCGACCTGAAAGCCGGTGACGACATCACCATGGCCGCTACAACGAGCATTACCGGCAACAAGGGTAATATTCGCTTAGAAGCGGTGAATACGATCGCGCTTCGTACTATTACAGCAGGTTCAGGCAGCGTTGCGCTGATCACAGGAACATCAGGTTCCATTGTCGATGCGGCCAATACAGCGGATGCTAATATCACCGCAAGTGGTCTGATCATGACCGCAGGCTCTGCTATCGGTTCTGGTGCAAACCACATCGACACCGCAGTCACGAGCTTAACTGCTAAAGCGGGTGCCGGTGGTGTGTTTGTCACAGAAAGCAACACGCTTGTGGTTGATACCGTTGACTTCAATGTTAGTCGTGTGAACGCACAAGCGGGTGTGGCGGATCAAAACAGTGCTCAAGAAGACCTAATCACCACAGCCGATGGCGCGATTGTTTTAACGGTGAACGCGGGTGGTTTAACGATCAATGACGGCACTGACGATTCAGTAGGCGTAACAGCGACAGGCAGCGGTAATGTGCTTCTGAATGTCACTGGTCAAATCACATTGGATGCGGGATTAAACGTAGGCTCCGGTCATATCAGTGTGGTGAGCAGTGATACTTTCACTCAAAACGCCAACGGTGACATGACGGCAACGGGTGCAGGTACGATCGATGTCCGAGCCAATGCCATCGACATGAACGCGGCAGCAATCACCACAGCAGAAAACGGTAACATTCGTTATATAGCAACCACGACGCTTGCCTTGGGTCAATTGACCACAGCGGGCGACATCAGCCTAAGCGCCAGCCGCATCACCGATGCGAACGACGCTGTTACTGTAGGAACAAATAACCTAACGGCCGATGAAGTACGCATCGTGACCACAGGAACCGCGGATGCCAATGGCGCAGGCACCAGTGCGAATCACCTAGAACTGAACGTGGCGAAACTGGCTGTAGACGTGAAAGGCACGGGCACGGGTGGTTTGTACATCACCGAAGCAGATGCTCTGCAAGTCGGTACCTTGAGCGCGATTAACGTCAATCAAGTTGGTACCAACGGCACCACATTAACGGCGACAACTGACGTTGCACAAAGCAACCTCAACAGCGCCGGTAACCTTGTGATTGTCGCTGCAGGCAGCATTGAAACGTTGGCAACGGGTGGCGAGATGACGGCCGCCGGTAATTTATTGTTGCAAGCCAATGGCACGAGTTCTGATTTGACCTTGGGCGGTACGGTCACTAATACGGCTGGCCATACAAGCTTGGAAGCAGGCCAAGACATCTTGGTCAGCGCGAACATCAGTGCGACAACGGTCGAAGGCAAAACCATCGACCTGAAAGCCGGTGACGACATCACCATGGCCGCTACAACGAGCATTACCGGCAACAAGGGTAATATTCGCTTAGAAGCGGTGAATACGATCGCGCTTCGTACTATTACAGCAGGTTCAGGCAGCGTTGCGCTGATCACAGGAACATCAGGTTCCATTGTCGATGCGGCCAATACAGCGGATGCTAATATCACCGCAAGTGGTCTGATCATGACCGCAGGCTCTGCTATCGGTTCTGGTGCAAACCACATCGACACCGCAGTCACGAGCTTAACTGCTAAAGCGGGTGCCGGTGGTGTGTTTGTCACAGAAAGCAACACGCTTGTGGTTGATACCGTTGACTTCAATGTTAGTCGTGTGAACGCACAAGCGGGTGTGGCGGATCAAAACAGTGCTCAAGAAGACCTAATCACCACAGCCGATGGCGCGATTGTTTTAACGGTGAACGCGGGTGGTTTAACGATCAATGACGGCACTGACGATTCAGTAGGCGTAACAGCGACAGGCAGCGGTAATGTGCTTCTGAATGTCACTGGTCAAATCACATTGGATGCGGGATTAAACGTAGGCTCCGGTCATATCAGTGTGGTGAGCAGTGATACTTTCACTCAAAACGCCAACGGTGACATGACGGCAACGGGTGCAGGTACGATCGATGTCCGAGCCAATGCCATCGACATGAACGCGGCAGCAATCACCACAGCAGAAAACGGTAACATTCGTTATATAGCAACCACGACGCTTGCCTTGGGTCAATTGACCACAGCGGGCGACATCAGCCTAAGCGCCAGCCGCATCACCGATGCGAACGACGCTGTTACTGTAGGAACAAATAACCTAACGGCCGATGAAGTACGCATCGTGACCACAGGAACCGCGGATGCCAATGGCGCAGGCACCAGTGCGAATCACCTAGAACTGAACGTGGCGAAACTGGCTGTAGACGTGAAAGGCACGGGCACGGGTGGTTTGTACATCACCGAAGCAGATGCTCTGCAAGTCGGTACCTTGAGCGCGATTAACGTCAATCAAGTTGGTACCAACGGCACCACATTAACGGCGACAACTGACGTTGCACAAAGCAACCTCAACAGCGCCGGTAACCTTGTGATTGTCGCTGCAGGCAGCATTGAAACGTTGGCAACGGGTGGCGAGATGACGGCCGCCGGTAATTTATTGTTGCAAGCCAATGGCACGAGTTCTGATTTGACCTTGGGCGGTACGGTCACTAATACGGCTGGCCATACAAGCTTGGAAGCAGGCCAAGACATCTTGGTCAGCGCGAACATCAGTGCGACAACGGTCGAAGGCAAAACCATCGACCTGAAAGCCGGTGACGACATCACCATGGCCGCTACAACGAGCATTACCGGCAACAAGGGTAATATTCGCTTAGAAGCGGTGAATACGATCGCGCTTCGTACTATTACAGCAGGTTCAGGCAGCGTTGCGCTGATCACAGGAACATCAGGTTCCATTGTCGATGCGGCCAATACAGCGGATGCTAATATCACCGCAAGTGGTCTGATCATGACCGCAGGCTCTGCTATCGGTTCTGGTGCAAACCACATCGACACCGCAGTCACGAGCTTAACTGCTAAAGCGGGTGCCGGTGGTGTGTTTGTCACAGAAAGCAACACGCTTGTGGTTGATACCGTTGACTTCAATGTTAGTCGTGTGAACGCACAAGCGGGTGTGGCGGATCAAAACAGTGCTCAAGAAGACCTAATCACCACAGCCGATGGCGCGATTGTTTTAACGGTGAACGCGGGTGGTTTAACGATCAATGACGGCACTGACGATTCAGTAGGCGTAACAGCGACAGGCAGCGGTAATGTGCTTCTGAATGTCACTGGTCAAATCACATTGGATGCGGGATTAAACGTAGGCTCCGGTCATATCAGTGTGGTGAGCAGTGATACTTTCACTCAAAACGCCAACGGTGACATGACGGCAACGGGTGCAGGTACGATCGATGTCCGAGCCAATGCCATCGACATGAACGCGGCAGCAATCACCACAGCAGAAAACGGTAACATTCGTTATATAGCAACCACGACGCTTGCCTTGGGTCAATTGACCACAGCGGGCGACATCAGCCTAAGCGCCAGCCGCATCACCGATGCGAACGACGCTGTTACTGTAGGAACAAATAACCTAACGGCCGATGAAGTACGCATCGTGACCACGGGAACCGCGGATGCCAATGGCGCAGGCACCAGTGCGAATCACCTAGAACTGAACGTGGCGAAACTGGCTGTAGACGTGAAAGGCACAGGCACGGGTGGTTTGTACATCACCGAAGCAGATGCTCTGCAAGTCGGTACCTTGAGCGCGATTAACGTCAATCAAGTTGGTACCAACGGCACCACATTAACGGCGACAACTGACGTTGCACAAAGCAACCTCAACAGCGCCGGTAACCTTGTGATTGTCGCTGCAGGCAGCATTGAAACGTTGGCAACGGGTGGCGAGATGACGGCCGCCGGTAACTTATTGTTGCAAGCTAATGGTACAAGTTCTGATCTGACCTTGAACGCCAACGTCACCAGCAGCGCAGGGCACATCAGCTTAAATGCGGGTCAAGACGTGTTGCAAAATGCCAATGTCAGTACGGATGCAGCAAGCAAAACCATTGATGTCTTGGCGGGTAAAGCAATAACGATGGCAGATACGTCAACGACCGTAACCAAAGACGGTAATATTCGTTACTCAGCCAAACCATTAACCGGTGCCTCCGGTGCAACGCACACAATGGCGATCAGCCATTTAAATGCGGGCACAGGCAGCGTCAGTTTGGTCGGCGGAAGTGTCTTAGACGCGGGCGATGCGGCAACAGATATTGTGGCATCAAACCTTCGATTGAACGTTACGCAGGGTGTGGGCAGCAATGGGACAAGCATTAACGCTCTAGAAACAACCGTGACTACCTTGACAGCAAGTACTCGTCAAAATGGTCTTTTCATTGATGAAACAGACGGTTTGATCATTGATAACGTTGCCGCTATTTCGGTAGAACGAGTGCAATCAAATGCCACATCCGTTACCACAACCGATGCGGCTCAAGAAGATGTGTCAGCCATCAGCGGAGGCGATGTCGTTATTTCTGCTACGGATCTTACGATTAATGCCGGTACAGCGGGCAGTCGTGCTATCTACTTGCAAGGCGATGGTCATACGAAGTTAATTGCAACAACGGGTAACCTAGCCGTCAACGGTCAAGTGGAACTCGACAGCACGACCACCTCTGGTAATTTGCAGTTAGAAGCGAAGGGTAACATTACCCTAGCGGCAGTGAGCCAGATCTTATCGGTGGATAAAGGTACGGTCTACTTAGACGCCAAGAATGCAATCACCATGGCATCTGGCTCAAGTATCTTCACCTTTGGTGGCGATGTACGCTTAGACGCGGTGAATAACATCAAACTGAGCGTGATCAACGCAGGCACTAATGGCGACGTGGCGCTGAACAGCACCGCAGGCCAAATACTGGATAATCAAGCCACAGCTACAAGCACCAACGTGGTTGCAAAAGGATTGTCTATTAATGCACAAAACGGCGCGGGTGAAAGCAGCAACGCAATCGAAACAACCGTCACCACATGGGCACTTAACTCGAATAATGGCAGCGTGTTTGTCAGCGATACAACTTCCGTAGCAACGGGTACAGTCACCGTAGACGTCAATACCATTAATAATAGCGGCGTTGCGAGCAACACCCAATCGACATTAACAGGTGTGACCACAGCCACAGGCAATATCGTATTGAATGCGAAGACTGATCTTGGTATCTCAGCTGATATTTCATCAACCGGTGGCACCATCTCCCTAGACGCTGAGTCTGGCGCTCTGACGATGGCAGGCACTGCGAAGGTGACTGCGACCAACAGCTCAGCGCGCTTAAATGCCGCCACCAACCTAACAGTGGGTAACGTGGTTGCACAAAACGTGAGCTTGGTAGCGGATACCGGCAGCATGATTAATGCCGCGGGCAGCACCATAAACGTCACGGCAACCAACCTACGTCTAAATGCTAAAAATGCTATTGGTGCAAGTGATCGTCATTTAACCACCACAGTAGCAACCATCAGCACAGTGAGCGGTAGGGGCACCTTTATAACGGAAACTGACAGCATCACCGTTGGCAGCGTTGACTTGACCATTGACACAATGAACGCGAGTGGTGTCACTGCTTCAACGACAGACGCGGCACAATCTGGCCTGACCAGTGGCGCAGAATTGGTCATAGTGACGGGTGGTAGCTTAACCGTTGCTGCGAACAATGCTGTGACGGCCGCCGGTAACTTATTGCTAAGTGCAGTCGGTACAACCTCTGATCTGACCTTGAACGCCAACGTGATCAGCAGCGCAGGCCACATCAGCCTAAACGCAGCGCAAGACGTGTTGCTCAACGCAATGCTTACCACTACCGGCACAGATAAAACTGTGGATGTGTTGGCGGCTCGTAACGTCACCATGGCGAACGATGCGACCATCACCACGAACCACAGTGATGCTCGTCTT